>CBCTZG010000073.1:0-14680 GCA_965151315.1 uncultured Clostridia bacterium | reverse complement strand
TATTTCTATTTTACCTGATGTTGGAGGTTTACACAATATTTTATTCACTACCGAATAATACATTATTCCTGATTCGTCCATTTTTATATTAACAGAATCTACATAATCATTCTTGTCTGTTTTGACTGTCATTTCAACCATTGTACGTGATAAACTATCAGAACTGCTCAGATTAAAAGAATAGATATTTTGCTTGGTAGTAGGGTCTTTTGTTATATCCGCGTCTGCGAGAGTTATATCAAATAATTCGTTTATAATAGAATCTTCATTTTGTAAAGAGGAATACTCTCTAACAAATTCATCTACCTTCATTCCTGTTCTTACAGGCTCACCGCAAGCAGACAAAGAAATGATAATGACAATATCTAATAGTAATGATATAAATTTTTTCATTTTTCACACATTTCCTTTCTGTTATGTTGCTTGTTTATAAAGCCAATTATCATAAGAATAAAAGCTATAATTAGTATCAATGCACCGCCCCAACCTAAAACGCTCATTAAGGTTTCAATAAAATTATGTTGTGCTATCTCGCTATAATCGCCATATTCTTCCATTACAGATAACGCGGCACCACTAAATGTATATGTAGCTGCATAATAAACGCTTATAAATATTCCCACAATACCTAATATACCTAAAATTGAAGCACTAATAAAAAATGGCTTTATCGGTCTTGGCCTGCATAAACCTTTAATTCCATTCACCGCACTGCCGCAATTCGTGCAGAAACTTCCTGTAACCTCTTTTCCGCATTTCGTACAAAATGCCATTTAAATACCCCCTTCAATCTTCTAAATATTGTGCGTTGGTTAACGCATAGTGTCTGTTAAATAAATCAAATACTGCGCCTGCAATCCCTATCACTGCCCCAAACAGGGCATTGACAACGATAAATACAATACTGCCGGTCAATAGCCTGTCATACTCCTGCACAATTCCACGTTGCCGAGCCAATACCCTTTTGACTCTTTGGAATGAACAATAAGCCCCATACCCATTCCAAGCCGCAACCCCTATTTGGAAAACACTTCCCCAACCGAGTTGAAATCCAATGATAGAGCCAATCCAATCTAATGCGCCAAACGTAAACAATGCCAACAGTGCTTGTAAACTTGCTATGACCGTCCATACAATCGCTGAAGCCTTTTCCCTGTCCGCTAAGGTTTGCGTAGGCGTTTTCCTATAGGCTTGATATTGGTAATTTCCCTGATATGTATTTGTATATTCTGTCCTCCGGTTCCCCGTAGGCTGTCCACAGTTAGAACAGAACGCACCCGTTACTTCCTTGCCACAGTTTGAGCAATACGCCAAGTCCTCACCCCCTTGCCTTATAAATGATTTTGATAGCTTGTACAAGAGTTATTATTTACCACCTCATTCCAAACATCGGTTTTTTACTGCCCTTATGGTACAGATACATTTTTCCGCACAATAAAAAATGCGCCAATCCGAAGACTGACGCACGAAAAATGCATTAGCTCCGAATTGTCGCCAAACAAAAAGTTCATACACATTCATTTTCACTCAGAAAAGTATATGCTGAAATAGAGCATCTGCATTTTTACCGAAATAAAAATACACATACTTTACTGAGTACTTTATGAACTTTTCGTTTGGCACATATATTATACCACATAACCGATAATTTTTCAATAGCTTTTACATTTTTACCCTCCTTCCTTGCCTATAAAAAAAGAAACAGGCTAAAACTGCCTGTTCTTTATAAATTAACTGCATTATAACAGTCTGTAATCACTTCTTTCGTGATACCGATATATCTAAGTGTAATCGCACTTGAGGAGTGATTGAGCATTTTTTGAAGCGTCTCAATGGGGACGTGATTCATATATCTATGGTATGCCATGGTCTTACGCAAGGTATGTGTCCCGAAGTTGCCTTTGATGTTCAACTCCCGTAATGTGGATTTGATAATGTGATGAAGCGGTCGTACTCCCAAATGGCCGCCTTTCCTGCTTGCAAAAAGATAGTTACTAAGGTCAAAACCATTTAAATCTTTCAGATATGCCTTGATTGCGTCTTTTGCGCTCTTGTTGAGGGTAAAGGTCTTTATTTTCCCTGTTTTCTGCTCCTTGAGCGTTACCTCGTCAAATATTTTTGTGCCGTCTGTTACATCACCAATCTTTAGTGATAACAAATCGCCTGCCCGTAATCCGACATTGATACCGACTACAAAAATACAGTAATCCCGCTTGTTATCCTTGCCGTATAAATACTGCTTGATTTTGTTAATGTCCTTTGTTGCCTTGATCGGCTCTACCTCTGTATTAGTCTTCATTTGTAACACTCCCTGCGATAATTTCTTTCATTACGTTGTAAATAAGTTCCTGTCCAAAATCTATCCCGTATACTGCGAAACACTCCGGTAAAATACCGAGGTCTTTTAAGTTCAACCCGATTTGTACGCCAATATCACCGGACAAATCCCAGAGTTTGCGCTCTTTCAGTTTCAATGTTACTCACTCCTATATTGGTAATATCTGGATATAATTATAAACCAGTTCTTTACAAATGTACACGGTTTTTTTACAATGATACAGAAAAAACTTAGAACCCAAAAAATGTTACCTTTGAGCCATTTCAAGCTAAAAAGGTAACATTCAAAAATGAAAAATATTCAGTTTTCTGATAAGAAAAGCCTGCAAGTGTTGTCCCGTAAGGATTCAGGCAGATTTGCGCAATGTTACCTTTGAATAAAAGGTAACATTCATGTGGAAATCTGACATGGAAAACACCTTTTCTGCTAAAAAAACGGTGTACATTTGTAGGCAAACTGTATATTATAATAAATCGGAAACAACAAATTGAAAGGAGTTCAAAGACCATGACAAAAGAGAAGGTAAACCAGACCACAACGGACAAGCTGATTGAGGAAGGCAAACGGGGTGTAACCAATACACAGATGATAGAAGCCCTCAAAAAGCACAAGGACAATCCAAAGAATTGGGATATATTATTCAAGCAGTATCCCGATGTTTTTATTTCTACGGCGAAATATCTGCCGCCTGAATTGCGGACAAAGGCCGTAACCCTCATTCAAACCGTATTCCCCAATTATACCATTCAAACCAAGAGTGAAAACAGGCTAAGGGCGAATATTGAAGCCGTACAGAAGATGATTGCCGATAAGACCGATAAAGAGAAGGTTGTGGATTTCATCATCAGCAATCGGAAAGGGGATATTAAAAAGATATTGATGGAAGTATTATAAAAGTATCTGGCATACATAACAAAAAGGATTGCTATTCGTATTGAGTAGCAATCCTTTTTATTTATATATTTAATTCCATACGGGGATAAAAACCGTAACCAGTACATTGCTATATAAATCCTTATCAAACTGCCCCATCCGTGCAGTATTTAGGCTTTCCAAAACGGAGTACCTATTTTGGATAATAGGTAGGCACGGAAGAGCTCGGACACTTAGAAATGGTCGGTACATTAGTCGCCCAGCTGTCCAAAGGAACCACCGGCAAGGATTGGCTCCCCCACAGCGCGGAATATTACGCGGACAACGGCGCGTCAGTATTCCCCCAAAGCGCGCAAGGCTCTCCCTTTACGGCGGCCAGCATCGCTGTAACCGGCGATCCCCTGACAAACCTATATGAGGATCTGGCTGCGGAACAAAAGGCCCGTGCTGTGTATGACAACATCCTCCGCCTGTCTGACGATCCGGATGTGAACGAGGTAATTAAGTTCCTCCGGCAGCGTGAGGTTGTACATTTCCAGCGGTTTGGTGAAGCATTAAACGAGCTCCAGGCCAAGATGCAGTGCAAAAATAAATTCTTTACGGGTATGAAAAAAGGTTAATCCGGCATACCAACGATCAAAAACAGGCCAGCCGTACAAGGCTGGCCTGTTTATACGACAATATCGACGGAATATACGTCGTCGATCAAAATGTATTCGCATTGGTTTTCCTGGCACGCCCGCAAATTCCGGGCATTTTCCATCCGCAGCAGCGGCTTGGTACAGTACCCGTCATCTAGCCGCCGCTCAATGATGTTCGCATATTTCAGAATATCCGCAAAGTGCCCGTCAATATATTTTTCCGTCATCACCAGGCACACATAGCGGATATGCTCTAAATAGGACATGTCAAAGCTTTGTTTCCAGTCGAATGGGATA
Organism: uncultured Clostridia bacterium; assembly: GCA_965151315.1. Lineage (GTDB taxonomy): Bacteria > Bacillota > Clostridia > UBA1381 > UBA1381 > Avimonoglobus. The sequence continues at coordinate 10,531 of CBCTZG010000073.1, read as the reverse complement.
TAGCATCCCTCTACGATTAGATTCTGGCCGTTTTCCACCGCTGTTTTTACCATCTCCCGGATCACCGGCCACAGCTGCTCTGTCAGCCGGTCGTCCTCCTCAGGTGTCAAATCCAGCATGCCGCTGCGAATCAACCCCATTTTCAGGTGATCAATGGATAAATAGGGAAAATGATATTTTTCCAAAAGCCGCTGGGCCAGCAGGGTTTTCCCTGTATGGGAGCAGCCGCCGATCAAAATCACCATAGATTTCCCTCCCCAAAAATCATTTCCGCTCTGTCAGCTTCACATACCTGGCATGTTTTGCCACATTCTTGTAGGCCGGCCGGATAATCTTGCCTGCGTTAATAATATCCTCCAACCGATGGGCGCTCCACCCGGCGATCCGAGCGATGGCGAATATGGGGGTATACAGTTCAATGGGCAGGCCCAGCATGTGATAGATAAACCCACTGTAAAAATCCACATTCGCGCTGATGGCCCGCTGCCGCTTATGGCTCAGGAGCGACGGCGCTACCCGCTCCACAATCTCATAGAGCTTCAGTTCCTCCAGCATCCCCTTTTCCTCTGCCAACGGCTGGACAAACGCCTTCAAAATCGTAGTTCGGGGATCAGAGAGGGTATATACGGCGTGGCCCATCCCATAGATCAGGCCGGTATGGTCAAAGGCCTCCTTATTCAGCACCCGGTTTAAATAATCGGTCACTTCCCCCTCGTCGCCCCAGTTTTTGATCTGTTTCTTCATATCCTCAAACATCATAGCGACCTTTTTATTCGCACCGCCGTGCCGGGGCCCCTTTAGGGATCCCAGAGACGCCGCTATGGTAGAATATGTATCCGTACCGGAGGAAGAGACCACATGGGTGGTAAAGGTCGAATTGTTGCCGCCGCCGTGCTCGGCGTGCACCACCAGGGCAATATCCAGAATCTTTGCCTCCAGCGGGGAATACTGCCGGTTGGGCCGCAGCGTATACAAAATCGTTTCCGCCGTAGACAGCTCCGGCGGCGGTGTGTGGATAAACAGGCTATGCCCGTTCAGATAGTGATTACAGGCCTGGTAGCCATATACCGACAGCAGCGGGAAAATCGAGATCAGCTGCAGACACTGCCGAAGCACATTGGACACCGAGGTGTCGTCTGGCTTTTCATCGTAGGAGTACATTGTCAGAACACTTCTGGCCAGGGTATTCATCATATCCTGGGAAGGCGCTTTCATAATAATATCCCGGACAAAACTGGTAGGCAGCGTCCGATAATCGGCCAATATCCGTTTAAACCGATCCAGCTCCGCGGGCCCGGGCAGTTCCCCGAACAGCAGCAGATACACCACCTCTTCAAAGCCAAACCGTTCTTCCGCGTTAAAGCCCTCTACCAGCGCCTCAACATCATAGCCCCGGTAATACAGCTTCCCTTCGCAGGGGATCATTTCCCCATCGTCGATGGTATAGGATTTAACCTCGCCGATTTCCGTCAGCCCAGTCAGCACCCCTTTGCCGCTGGGGTAACGCAGCCCCCGCTTCACCTCATATTTTGTATAGAGCTCCGGATCAATTTGGGAATTTTGTTCGCATTTTTTGGTTAAATCCAAAATTTCCTGTGTAATTTCTGAATAGTTCCGGTCATTCGTCATCTATCTATCCCCCACTTCACTTTTATTCTTCTTTTTATTATATCATAATAGCAAGGCGCTTATCGCCTTGCTTTACACCGATACAATAAAAACATAATGATGAAAACCACAAGATTTTCTTTCTTCTGTCCCTTTTATTATATCATAGTTTTCCTTAGGAAACAATTAGAAAATCCGCAAATTTTACTTAGAATACAGCGCTTTTTTTATCGAAAATGACATATCTAAAGCAACAGCTTGCAATTTTACAAATCGCCTTACCATCCATTTTCCCCGAATCACTTGTTCTAATGCAAAAATTAACTTTTTTTCTTCATTAGAATCTGCAACTTTTTTGATTGTTTCATGCAAATCCTGGTTGATCACCAGTGACAGCGCGTCCTGCTGAAGCACCATGGCATCCCGGAGGAAATCAATCCAAAAATCGAAAACCAGTTCCGCGTCTTCCTTATGCTCCTCCAAAAAATCGCTGACCGCATAGGCGGACAGGCTCCGGCTGGAAAGCAGCGCATGCAGCTTTTGCGCGGCGGCTTGGCGCAGCGCTTCAAATTCCGGCATATCCACCGCTTGGTCTACCGCCCCGGGGATCCCCTTCGCATAGCGGACGAGAAAGCCAGTCCGCTCCGTTTCTTCCGGATATTTCCGGCGGATGTACGCTTCCACTGTTTTTTCCGGCACCGGGGTGAACTGCACCAGCATACACCGGGAACGGATGGTCTGCAAAAGTCCGTCGGCGTTTTCTGCCACCAGAATAAACACCGCGTAAGCCGGCGGCTCCTCCAGCAGCTTTAAAAAAGCGTTCTGGGCCTGCTCCGTCATACTGTCCGCGTCGTTCAGGATATAAACCTTTTTCGCCGCGGCAAAGGGCTTCACATATGCGTCCTTGGCCAATTCCCGGATCACCTCTACACCCAGGCTTTTCTTCTCTCCGGCATCTATATGGATAATATCCGGATTCGATCCGCCCTTCGCTTGTATGCAAGCATCGCAGGCGCCGCAGGGCGCCGTCTCCCGGGTGCGGCAGGCCATAGCCATGGCCAGGAGCCCAGCGGCGGAATGCCGCCCCAGACCGCGTTCCCCAGCGAAAAGATAGGCATGGCCGCAGGTATCCTGGCGCACGTCCTGGAGCAGCGAACGCATCAGCCCTTCATGAAATATTTCAAACCCGTACATTGTATCCACCTCTTTCTTATTTTACCTTATTTTTATGTTTTTTGCAAGTTTTATTGCGCGGCAGGAAAATTTGCGGTATAATATGAACAATATAATGGAAAGGAACCAAGCTATGGAAACAATACTGCAAGCGGGCAGCCAGGCCTTAGGCGTCCCCCTGGAGGCCGGGCAGATCAGCGCCCTTCGCGGCTATGCGAAGCTCCTCCAGGAATGGAATGAAAAAATGAATTTAACGGCCATTACGGACGATGCGGGAATCGCTACGAAGCATTTTTTAGACAGCCTCACCGCCCTGTGCACCGGCAAGGTCCGGGGCAAAGTCATTGATGTAGGCACCGGGGCGGGCTTCCCCGGCCTGGTTTTAAAAATTGCCCAGCCCGAGCTTCAGCTTACCCTGCTGGATTCCCTGCAAAAGCGGCTCCGGTTTTTAGAAATGGTCTGCCAGGCTCTGGACATCCCCGACGTGACGTTTGTTCACGCCCGGGCGGAGGACGGCGCCCGGCGCCTGGGTCCCCAGTTTGATACAGTGGTTTCCCGGGCCGTGGCTAATCTGACTGTACTTTCTGAGCTATGCATCCCCTTTTTGAAGGTGGGCGGATATTTCCTGGCGCTAAAAGGGCCTCAGGCTGACGAAGAGCTCCAGGCCGCAGACCGGGCGATCCGGATTCTGGGCGGCAGGCTGGAATCTGTCTTCCAGGCCGCGATCCCTGGCACGGATCTGGCCCATAAAATTATTATTATAAAAAAAGTAAGACAAACTCCCCAACAATACCCAAGAAAAGCCGGGATTCCGGCAAAAATCCCCTTCGATTCCTGCTATAATTTGAAGAAAAACGCTAAATAGCAGGATTTATCTGGTTTTCCGTCGAACGGTTTTTCTTTTCTTTTTGGAATATTATGGTATAATTGAACATGTAAGGCGGGACATCCAGTTCCCGACGGACAGGAAAGCGGTCATGCTCCCAATTTACCTCTTTCCGATCCCGCCGGAGAAAAAAGTGTTACCCCCACTCTGCATATCCCGCCTTACACCTTCCACCACACCGAAGCAAACAGTTTTCGGCGGCGGAGTCCGCCGCCGGCGGCTGTTTGACCGCCAAAGAGAAAGGATATTCCGAGGATGTTAGAGGTCTTTAAAAAATATAGTGAGATGACGCGGGTCGTCCATATCCCGCTGTGCGATATTAAGCCCAATCCCAACCAGCCCCGAAAGTATTTCGACAGCATCAGCTTGGAGGAGCTTTCGGCTTCTATTGAAGAGTTTGGGGTGATCCAGCCAATCACGGTCCGGAAGGTACGCTACGGCTACGAGATCATCGCCGGGGAACGGCGGTTTCGGGCGGCGGAGAATATCGGCATGGAAACCATTCCCGCTATCGTCATGAACGCGGATACGGAAAAATCAGCTCTCTTAGCTCTATTAGAAAATCTCCAGCGGGAGGATTTATGTTTTTTTGAGATCGCCGAGGGCTACCAGAAGCTGATCCGGGAACAAGGCATGACCCAGGACGACCTGGCTCGGAAACTGGGCAAAAGCCAGTCCACTATCGCCAACAAGCTTCGGCTCCTGCGGCTTTCCCCCCGGGTCAAGAAAATGATTCGGGATTTTTCGTTATCCGAGCGGCATGCCCGGGCGCTTTTGAACCTGAAGGACGAGGGCCAGCAGCTGATGGCCGTTAAAACCATCTGCCAGCAGCACATGAACGTACAGCAAAGCGAGGAGCTCATCAAGCACATGCTGACAGAAAAGCCGAAAACCAATCAGAAAATCAAAATCTCCGCTTTCCGGGACATCCGCATGTTTACCAATACGGTCCGCCAGGCGCTGGATCTCATGCGGGAAAGCGGCGTGGACGCGGAAATGGAGCAAAAAGAGTATGACTGGGGCGTAGAATATGTGATTAAAGTTAAAAACGATCAAAACGATTAGATGTTCTCCCTTTCTAATCATTTTACATCGTTTCCATAACAAATACTTCTCTTGAAAAAGCCTGTCCGTCTGGACAGGCTTTTTCATGGGCAAAACCTATTTTCACCGCAGAGCCCGCAGCTGAGTAAAAAACCGGTCCAAAAACTGCCGGGGCCTGCTCCGCCTGGGCAACAGGGTGACGCCGGCGATCTTTGCCGCCAGCTCCGCCGCTTCCTCCACGGTGCAGCCGTCTGTACATACCGGGTTTTCAAATACTGGATCTTGAAACGCCGCCATACAGCCGGCAAGCTGCCGGGCTGCCCAGGAATTCCCAAATTCCAGACGCTTTCGCAGCCGCCGCCGGACAACCGCCGGGCTGGGCAGCAGCAAAATATGGATCACTCTCTCCCCCGCTTTGCGGAGCTCGGTGATAATTTCCTGATAATACTGGGGATTGGCCAGTGTCATTGGAACCAGGATCACGCCGGGATACCGGCACGCCAGGCTTTTGAGCATATCCCGGTTAATGGCGCGCCACAGCGGCTCGTCCTGAAAGTTATCCCGGCGCAATACCGCCGGTTGGTTCTGCCGCAGCCAAAACCCAACCGTTTCCGGATCATAGACAAAAGAGCCGGGGAGCCGCCGGGAAAGCGCGAAAGCGGTCTGGGTTTTCCCGCTGCCAAAGGGGCCGTTGATCCAGATAATCATTCGGAATACACCCGTACCCGGAATTCCACGCCGCATTCCCGGGCGATCTTCCGGCAAGCCGCAATGTCGTCCGGGCCGATAACGTCTACTACGCTTAAGATCACACGGGGCACATGGGCCTTTGCCAGCCTGGCAAATTCCAGCATAGCCGAAAAACCCGCCTCCCCATAATCGCAGCGGCAGATTTCCTGATATTCTGCGGCGTTTTTCGCGTTTAAGCTGATGGATACCACGTCCACCAGGCCCTCCAGCGCTGGGGTAATGTCCCGGCCATAATACCGGTTAGCATGGCCGTTAGTATTGATCCGTATCCTGCATTGGCTGTTCTCCCGGATATACCGGGCCGTTTCCAGAAGCTGCTCCGTCCGCAGCATAGGCTCCCCGTAGCCGCAGAACACGATTTCCGGATAATCCCGGAAATTTTTCGCCTCCAGCGCGTCAATGATCTCCCGGGCTTCCGGCTCATGCTCCAGCCACAGGTCGATCCCATCCACACCGGAAGGGGTGAACCGGATGCAGAATTTACAGCGGTTGGTGCATCGGTTTGTCATATTCACATATAAATTCCCCTGATAGGGGTAAGCAATGTTCATGGCGCTCATGGTCAATCCTCGATTCTAAATATTTTCTTCCCGTTTTCACAGGTAACCCGCTCTACTTCCGCCACGGATATCCCCTTGATCTCCGCCAGCCGCTCCGCCACAAAATGCAGAAGCAGGGAGCTGTTGCGCTGTCCCCGCTTTGGTTCCGGCGCCAGGTACGGACAGTCCGTTTCCAGCACAATCCGGTCAAGGGGTACATATTTAGCCACCTCCACCGGCCGCACAGACTTTTTAAATGTCAGCGTACCCCCAAAGGCAATATACATCCCCCAATCCAAGATCTCCCGAGCCATTTCCGGGCTGCCGGCATAGCAGTGAAAGATACCGCCCACATCCCGTATTTGATGGGCCCGGAGGATATCCATAGTGTCCTGATGGGCATCCCGGTCATGGATAATCACCGGCATGCCAAGCTCCCGGGCCAGGTCTACCTGTGCCGCAAACCACTGCTTCTGCAGCTGGCGGGGGGAATTGTCATAGTAATAATCCAGACCAATTTCCCCGACAGCCCGTACCTTATCCCGGCCGGCGTACGCCCGGATCCGGTCCAAATCGGCCAGCGTCATATCCTCCACTTCGTGGGGATGTACACCTACAGACGCGTACACAAAGGGGTATCGCTCCGTGATGGCTAAAATATCCTCCATTTCCGAAAGGCTGGCGCAGGCGTTTAGGATATAGCCCACATTCTGCTCCGGCATAGCGGACAAAACTGCGTCTCGGTCTGCGTCAAACCGCTGGTCGTTATAATGCGCGTGTGAATCAAAAAGCATATTCTTCCCCTTCCGTTATCATTTCCGTTTGCATAAACAGCGCCCGCAGATCCGCCGCCATTTCACCGTTTGCCAGGCGGCCCAAAAAGATGGACGTATTAAATACAAACACCAGCGCCGCGATAATAATCAGCCCAGCGGACATACCCGGCTTGATCCCCGTTTTTATTGCAGCCCGCCGTTTCCAAGGCCCGTCAATGCGTTTCAAAAACCGCCATATCGTAAACGGGCACAGGATAATCAGGAGCATAATCATCAGCGCCTCCGCCTTGCCGCCGGACCACTGGGTTTCCGAAACCATCAGGGAAAGAAGGGCAAAAAGATTATTGGCGGCATGCATCAGGATGCTGGGCCAAATGGAACCGGTAGCATACCGGGCAACCGCGAACAGCACCCCTAAAAAGAAAATCGATAAAATACTTTGCAGCTCCATATGCAGGGACGCGAATAAGCAGGCGCTGACCAAGACAGAAACTGCAAACCCGTATTTTTCCAGAAGCTTCATGATGACACCCCGGCACAAAACCTCTTCAAACAGCGGCGCCGCAACACACAAAACCAGGAACATTCCCAAAAACGTCCCCGCGCTGTCCGGGACGGGCATGCTCTCCTGCGCACCGCCGAAGAACACATAAAACAGCAGATTCACCGGCCGCATAATAAATCCCATAAACTGCTGCTGCATGACGGGCAGAAAAATACAGTATGGGACCAGCCAGGGAGAAAACCGTTTTAAGGGCGCTATATCCATAATCCTGCCGCCGTCCTGCACGGCCCAAATTCCGCCGATAACAATGGGCACCGCCAGCGAAGCCGTACTGAAAATCAAAAGCGGATAGAAAAAATTCTCGATCCCGAGAAGCATACAGGCAAACGTAAATCCCGCTGCCGCCGCCTGCTGGATACCCAGGGCAATTAACGCCAGCCACCAGCTTTGCTGAAATCCCCTATTCACAAGCAATCAGCTCCTTTTCCGTAATGATCCAGTCCATAGGCACGTCGTGCGGCTTTGAAAACACATCGGCGACCACTTGAAAATCATATGCCAGCGCCGCTTTTTTTGCCTGGGTATTTTCTAAAAGCCGATCATAATAACCCATTCCAAATCCAATCCTGCCGCCCCTACGGTCAAAGGCCAGCCCCGGTACGAAAATCAAATCCAGATCTTCCGGCTCTGTTTGGACAACCGGCGGCCGGGGCTCTAAAATCCCATAGGCGCCGGGCCGCAGCTCCGCCAAACTATGAATCTCCACAGGATACGCCCGCCGCCTTTGGGTATCGCACCAGGGCACATAGACGGTTTTTCCCGCCGCCCACATTCTAAGCAGCAGATCCTGGGTTTCTACCTCCCCAAAGGCCGCACAGTAAGCCATGACTCGGCTGGCCTCCTGATAAAAATCCGTGCTGGTCACACGGCGGAGGATCTCCCCGCTTTTTCGCGCGGCTTCTGCCGGCGCCATTTGGCGCCGCCGGGCTTTCATGGCCGCCCGCAGCGATTCCTTGGTCAATATTGCATCATCCCTCTGATCCGGTCTGCGGTTTCCTTGTCCCGCAGAATCTCCACGATTTTGAATCCAAATTCCGCTGCGGCGCCGGCGCCTTTACCCGTGAGCATATTCCCATCCAGAACAACCTTTTCGCCTGTGATTTCCGCACCCCGGAGCTGTTCCTCATAGCCCGGGAAGCAAGTGGCCCTTTTTCCAGCCAGCATCCCCTTTTTCCCAGGGATCGATGGTGCCGCGCAAATCGAGGCGATATAAATCCCCCGGCTGCAGGCGTCCTCCAAAAGCCGGTGTACCGCTTGGCTGGCGTCCAGCTTTGCATGGCCCGGGCCGCCGGGCAGCATTAACAGCGACATATCCTCCGGCTGTACGTCCTGGATCAGGATATCCGCTTCTACAGTGATCCCATGGGCCCCCGTCGCTCTGGAGCCGCAGACCCCGGCGGTCTTTACCGGGATTTCCGCCCGGCGCAGGATATCCAGCGGCTCTAATGCCTCGATCTCTTCAAATCCATCTGCCAATAAAATATAAACCATGATTAACTCTCCTTTCCTTATTCCATCAGCCATTGCAGCTTCTGGCTTTTCGCCCGGCGCATGATCCTCTCCAGGGCCGGCCTGTCCCCTGCGGCCAGTGCGTCGGCTACTGCCTGCAAATCCGTCTGCATTTCCGCAATCCGGGCCTTTAATGCCTCTTTATTTTCTAAAAACAGCTCGCTCCACATGGTTTCATTAATCACCGCTACCCGGGTGCAGTCCCGCAGGCTGCCGGCGCTGAAAAACGCCGACCGTTCGATCATCGGATTGTTGCAAAGGGCCACCGCCACTACGTGCATCAGCTGGCTGGTATAGGCGATAACCGCGTCATGCTCCTGGGGCGTAGTGGTAACCACATGCCCGCAGCCAATATACTCCGCCAGCGCCCGGACCAGCGCCACGCTCTGGGGCCGGTTTTTCTTGGAGGGCGTAATCAAATACGAAGCCTTTTCAAACAATGTATCCGTAGAATTCTGATAGCCTCCCACCTCCCGGCCGGCCATAGGGTGCCCGCCCACAAAATCCACTTCCGGCGGCAGATATTTTCCGATTTCCGTGATCACGAATTCCTTGACCCCGGACACATCTGTGATCACCGCCCCCGGCTTGAAGTTTTCCGCGAACTGCCGGACAAAGTCCACATTGGCCTGGGGGTACAGGCACAAAATAATCAGATCCGCCTGCCGGGCCGCTTCCCCGCCTGTCTGGAACCCTTGGTCGATAACCCCGTCCGCCAGGGCCATATCCAAGGTTTGCTGATCCCGGTCCACCCCAAGAATCTCCGTGTCCCGGAATCCCCGCAGCCGCCGGGCGATGGAGCCGCCGATCAGCCCCAGGCCAATTATTGCTGTTACCATACTGTTTTCCTTCTTTCCTTCCTGCCTATTGATACCCAGTATACCACAAATACCACAAAATTACAACCCATTGAAAAACTATTGAAAATCAGGCAAAAGTATGGTACAATAGCACTATCTGAACAGAAAGAGGGATCAGACCATGGAATTTGCGGCAAAGGCTTGTCTTGCCAAGCCAGTCAAAACGAAAAGTATGGTTAAAATCTGTATCATCGGAACCATCGCCCTAGCCGGCCTGGTTTTAGGAATCGTCAGCTTTGTCCAGGCCAATATCCTGTTTGGCGCCGTCTATTTGCTGGCCTTTTTATTGGGGATCGCTTATGTCGTCATCCAAGTCAACACAATCATGCCCACTTTTTTGGCTGTCCGGGGCCGCCAGGTGGTGATGCAGAACTGGAGGAACGGGATTTTTTCCTTTGACCCGGAATTCCGGCCTGGCTTTTTATGTGATTTTATACCGGACAAAACAGAAATCCGCCAAATTGATATTTCCAGGCTCACCAAGCTGCTGATCGGTACCAACAGCTTTTTGCGCCGAAACCTGCCCAACACCCAGTTTGCCGCAGACATGGAGACCTTAGCCCAGGCCAATCCCCGATGTGCCAGGCTTTTGCGCAGGCTAGACCTTATTTACATGGAAACCATTGACGGGGATTGCTTTTATATGTCTATCGACCGGTTTGACCCAGCGGAGGTCGTCCGGGTTCTGACAGAAATCCAGCGCTGCGCGCCGCAGCTGCAAATCCGCTGCAACAGCCGGGATATTCGGCGGCGTATGAATCAGAGTCAATAAATATCCCCCCGTATAACGGGGGGTATTTCATTTTCGGGCATAGCCCTAC
>CBCTZG010000072.1:0-14738 GCA_965151315.1 uncultured Clostridia bacterium | reverse complement strand
GAACAAAAAGAATGTAGATCGATTCCATCGGAATCAGACTGCATTCTTTTCTTATCCAAAATCTTTTAATATAAAAAATGGATATCAGATAGCATCGCTCTGCCCGACGGTGTATTTACAAACATGAATGCAATTTTTAATCCAATTTTATTACATTGGCAAAGAATTTATTTGAAATTCTTTGTTTGGGAAACGGGCAGGTTTCCGGCACAGCAACAGCTATGAACCGAAACTAAAAGTGATATCAGAAAAGGAGGATTTTAGATGAATAAACAATACAGATACAATGATATTCTCTCCGTGAAAGAATTGTGCGAGATACTGCATATTGGCAAAAATACGGCGTATCGGTTATTGCGAAGCAAAGAAATTAAATCTATTCAAATCGGCCGGGTATATAAAATCCCGAAACAGGCCGTAAAAGCATACATCCTGCAAAAATCCAAATAAATATTTACTTTATGGACTGCATAGTGATATAATGGACTTGTATCACTATACAGACTACGGAAAGGAGAAAAATGACAGGTAGTCTACAAATAAAAAACGGGAAATATTACGCCGTTTTGAACTATAAAAATGAACAAGGTAAACGGAAACAGAAGTGGATCTGTACCGGTTTTCCAGTTAAAGGCAACAAACGGAAAGCAGAACAATTCCTGCAAAAGATGCTGGCGCAGTATGCAGATTTTTCAGAAATCAGAGCGGATATTTTGTTTTCTGACTATATTGTAAAATGGCTGGATGAAATCCGGGATCAGATTGAAACTTCTACTTGGGAAGGGTACAAAAATACAATCCAAAAGCATATTGCACCATACTTTACCCAGCAGAATATTCCTTTAATTGCACTGGAGCCGAAGCATATTTCTGAATATTACCGATATCAGATGAAAAATGGTCTTTCGGCCAATACAGTCAAGCGCCATCATGCCAATATCCGCAAATGCCTGCAGCGGGCTGTAGAAGAAAAATTGATCCCGGCAAATCCGGCAGACCAAGCCCAGCGGCCAAAATCCCAAAAATATACTGCCGCATATTTTGATGCAGAGCAGGTAAAACGTCTTTTGCAAAAAGCTGTCGGGGTTGATATTGAACCGGTTATTGTTCTGTGTACATATTATGGCTTGCGTCGCTCGGAGGTTCTAGGGCTGAAATGGAGCGCTGTCAATTTTACTGCCGGAACGCTCCAGATTAACCATACAATTACCAAGCTATATAGCGTACAGGAAAAGCATCGAGCCAAGAACGAAAGCAGCAACAGAACCCTGCCCCTGATTCCTGCGGTACGGGAATATTTACTGGCTTTAAAAGCCAAACAGCAGGAAAATCAAGCGTTTTTCGGGAACTGCTATCACAGCAGTGACTACATCTGCACAAAAGCAGACGGCAGCTTGATTCAGCCGGACGAGGCCTCACATAAATTCGCAGCGTTTTTAGCAAAAAATGCCTTTCCGCATATCCGGCTACACGATCTCCGGCATAGCTGCGCTTCGCTTTTGATTGCCCAGGGTGTAGATATTAAAGTGATCCAGGAATGGTTGGGACATTCGTCTATTGCAACTACAGGGAATATTTATGGGCATTTGCAATTTAAACATAAAATTGCTACTGGTATTGTGTTAGAGAATTTACTGGAACCGTAAAGCGTTAGAAATGTGTTAGAAATATCCTGACAGAAAACAACAAAAACAAAAAAGGTAAAAAGAAAATGACCTAAAACCAAAGGTTTTAAGCCATTTTCTGGTGCCCAAGGCCGGGGTCGAACCGGCACGGGAATCACTTCCCACAGGATTTTAAGTCCTGGGCGTCTGCCAATTCCGCCACTTGGGCATATTTAACAACGGTTTATATTTTACCATAAGGATATCGGATTGTCAAGCCAACACCGAAAAAAAGTGTCCTATTTTTTGCAGGAGTACAATACATATTGGACAGCTGAATAAAAAAGATGAAGGACAGCGTCTCAGGTGGTATCATTCAGTGATCATACATCCATACCGAAAGAAGACATTACCCTTCATGACCCATCGTATAACACAAGATATACGGTACCGTCAAATCTTTAATGAACACAGATGGCCTATCCCGGCCGGCGTGTTCAGGCGGATATCAAAGTGATTCCGCGTAAATGTATTACCGGCTGCGCTTGCTCCGGTACACTGTCATTGATGCGTTCAGCATGCTGCGGTTTCTGGCTGCCTGTCCGGAACCGTCCGCCTATTCCTCCCCGGATTTCCTGGATAAGCTAGTGGAGCGGTATGCCCGCAGGGGAATTGGAGCGGAATATGTACAGACCGACACAACCGGTTTTCCAATGCAAAGCGGGACGTCCCCACGCTCTTTGAAACCACTGCCCAAAAGCCCGGCATACGTCATAAGCGCATCCGGCCTTACGCACCAGGCACAACGGTAAATCGGAACCCAGTCGCCGTAAAGGCAAAAAAACGCTTTTATTCCTGCCATTGCTTCTGGTCTTTACAGGATTTTGAAAGACAGCCTGCTGTCCATAGCCAATGTTCCAATCACTTTCCCATGAGACCTCCACATTGATTATCTCCTAACGAGTTCCTTGCACAATATGTTTGACAAACCTACACTTGTTAAAAAATTTTCATTCTCATAGATAATTTTTTCTTGTTAATCCCCGTCGGCTGGCTTACTATGTATGGGTGCCAAATTCAAGCGTCACACTGAATATTGCGCACCCACAGTCTAATTTTTATACATGGTCCGCGGCAATTTTATAAACCGCGTCGACGATCCTTTCTACGTGCCGGGTATGGTCAAACGCGCCAAAGCTCACCCGTACTGCCCCCGTCTTTTCGCTGTCTAACGCGACGTGGGCCGGATATGCGCAATGCCAGCCGCCCCGAACGCATATCTTGAACGTATCGTTCAGCCGCTGGGCAGTTTCTATGCTGTCCATATTTTGAATATTAAAAGCCACCGTGCCGTTGCGCTCTGTTCCATCCAAAATACCATATATTGTAACACCATCTATATTAGCCACTTCATTGATAAACCGCTGGGCCAGCCGGCGCTCCTGTTCCTCGATACACGCCGGGTTCCGCCGCCGGATATAGTCCACACCCGCGCCCATAGCAAGGATCGCCGGCGTATTCAGCGTTCCGCACTGAAGCATATCCGGCATAATCCGAGGCTGCATCATCGATTCGGAATAGCTGCCGGTCCCGCCAAATAGTACAGGCTCCAGCTGTACGCTCTTACGTACATACAGCCCGCCTGTTCCCAGCGGGGAAAGCAGGCCCTTATGTCCGGAAAAGGCCAGCAGGTCAATATGCATTTTTTCTACATCAATTTCCGTGCATCCCGCGCTTTGGGCCGCGTCTACCAAAAATGGAATCCGGCGCTGACTGGCGATCCTCCCGATTTTTTCCACCGGCTGCACCGTCCCGCAGACATTGGAAATATGGGTGCATACGATCACTGCAGTATCTGGACGGATCGCCGCCTCCACATCAGCCGGATCTACCCTTCCTTGTTTATCTGCTTTTACCATCGTATAATTCCCATAATGATAAACCGGCCGCAGGACGCTGTTATGCTCCATTTGTGTGACAACCGCATGACCGCCCTTTTGCAGCAGCCCTCCAATTGCCATATTCAGGCCATAGGTCGCGTTTTGCGTATAGGCGATTTGCTCTGGATCCTGGATATGGAACAGCTCCGCCAATTTTTCAGATGTCTTTACAATTTCCGCCGCGCCGCGGATACTGTAGGCGTGCCCGCCATGCCCGGCATTCACGCTGTTGATCCAGGTGTTTTTAAACATAGACCAATATACGCGTGCCGGTTTTTTATAGCTGGTCGCCGCGTTGTCAAGATATAACATGGTAAAATTTCCTCCCATTAAATATATCCTCCCGGTAGAAACCGCGGATCTGTATGCCGTATTCCGCCGCGATCTGCCGGATCGCGGCGGTGTCCCGCAGACTGGTCCGGACAGAGTACGAGCATCCGCCGTTGTTGATCTCCGCCGGCGTATGCACAACCGAGCTGCGCATATCCCCCCTGGCGCTGAGCCGTTTTGCCAGCCGCACCGCCGTTGTCACAGAACCGACTGTCGCATAAATCATATTCTCACCTCTTCCATAATACAAAGCTTTCAACTATGTGTATAGTATTATAGTATGTCGGTCTGTTTTCTGTTGTTCCTTTTCGCGCTTTTTTGTTTACCGGTTCCTTCTTTTTGCAAGGGGAGCAGCAATTTCATAATATAGGGCGCGGCTGACACCATATTTTTCTGCATAGCTTATTAAGGTTAACGGTATCGCATGTCTTGTGTTATACGATGGGTCATGAAGGGTAATGTCTCCTTTCAGTATGGATGTATGATCACTGAATGATACCACCTGAGACGCTGTCCTTCATCTTTTTTATTCAGCTGTCCAATATGTATTGTACGCCTACAATAAAAAACTAAAAAACTAAAAAAAACTGTTGACAAATGTTTGAAAATACCGTATAATATTACCTGTGCCTATCATATGGCGGTATAGCTCAGTTGGCTAGAGCATACGGTTCATACCCGTAGTGTCAGTGGTTCAAATCCACTTACCGCTACCACGTCGGAACGGACTTTGCTCCGTTCCGATTTTTCTTTTATAAAGAAAAATCCGTCACATGCTCTGTCGTTCCTCCTATATCGTGAAATTTATTGATCAACATAAACCTGTACTTCATAATTCCATTGCAAAATACCGGACACAACAATATGCTGTACCGTAAATGCCGGCTCTACGCCATATTTTGCTTGCGCTATGTGTATTAACTCCCGCAGCGTTTGTTCTCTATTTTCTTCAGTACAATTCGCACATAGGTATTTCCCTTTTGGCAATACCTTTAAACCGTCTATATCCACATAACGGATACAGACGGCAAAGAGCCTGGATATCCCGTTTTCGGTATATATACCAGCTAAATCTTCAAACGAGAATTGCTCTTTTCGGGCAGGCGTAACTTTGTCATAGAAATGGCCGAGATAATTCCAAAGATTATCCAGTGTAGGCACTGCTAAGGTATCCGAAAGCAAGATTACGCGCTCTGGATAAGCTTTGAGAAAAGTACTATTAAACTTTTGCTGCCCTTGCAATTTGCTTTCATAATCCGCTTTTGCTAACTGGATTTTGGATTTACTATATTGCAGCGCCGCGATTTTTTCATCCGCTCTCTTCTCGGTTTGCGCTAAAAATTCCACAATTTTTTCAAGATTATCATATTCTAAAACCGTTTTGATCTCCCGCAAAGATAAGTCCATAAGCTGCAAAGCGCGCACCGTATTTAGACGGACAATGTCCCGCTCGGTATAATAGCGGTAATTGGTCCACTCGTCTGTTTTGCTTGGCTTCACTAATCCGATGCGATCATAATGCCGCAGTGTTTCACTGGTTGTATGGACAGCCTTGGCAGCTTCCCCAATCGAAAAATATTTTTTCATTTTTTATTTTCTCCTATTGACTTTTGTGTTACACAAAGCTTTATAATTGATTATAACATAAGATATTGCAAAAATCAATCCATATTGCAATGTTTTTTAGGAGGAATGGCTGCATGATAGAACTCAAACAAGTAACAAAGCAGTACGGGCCGGCAACCGTACTGAGAAACATTACTCTGTCAATCGACAAACCCGGGATTTATTGCTTGCTTGGCCGGAATGGCGCGGGCAAAACAACACTTCTCAAATCCATTGCCGGGTATCAAAACATTACAACCGGCATGATTCAAGTCGACGGCAAGTCAATAACAACATCCACTCTGGATACAGGCGTTAGCTATATCGAAAACTTTGCAAAGCATTTTAATCTTCCGGTGCGGAAACTATTGCGGATTGCTTCCGAAGTAAATCCCAGCTATGATTATGACTTTGCTTCGGAAATGATGGATCGGTTTGAACTGGACGGGAGAAAGAAGTTTAATCATCTTTCTCTTGGCATGAAAACCATGGTTTCCACGATTATCTGTTTGGCAAGCAATAAGAATGTCATTCTGTTAGACGAGCCTGTCCTGGGCTTCGACGCGGTTATGCGGGTAGAGTTTTACGAAATGCTGACGGAGAGCTTTCAGAAGCATCCGCGGATTATTATCGTATCCACCCACATTATTGAAGAAATTGCAAAGACAATCCAAAAGCTGATCATCATCGATCAAGGCAGCATCCGCTTTTTTGATACATTACAATCGGTTGAAACAAAAGCATTTTGTATCAGCGGACTGCAAAAGGACGTGGAGGCCGTAACCCGAAATCTAAATATTATCGGTCAAGATAATGTTGGCGGTCTTGTAACCTGTTATATCTTTGACAATCCGCCAAAGCAAACTGCTTCATTCGAAATTCATCCACTGTCTTTGCAGGATTTCTTTATTCAAATGGTGGGACATCGGGGAGGTGTAAAAAGATGACAGCTATTTTTTCGATTATAAAACGCTTGATTGCAAGCAATAAAATCAGTTTCATCCTAACAGCGCTTGTGGCGCTTTGTGCCACTTCTTCCGGCGATGTTGTTTTAAGTAACGGAAATTATACTTGGCTGCTTGCTGTTTTGACCCCATTCTTTTTTGTGTTTTATGATTTCACAAAGTTAATGCATTTGGGCGCCAGCAAAAAAGATACTTTTTTCGGTTGTCTAATTAGTTATGGGATTTTGGCCTTTTGTATTTCCCTTATCAACACATTGATCCATCGATTGATTGACCCTGTGTATTCAGCGCGAACAGTGATCAATATGATGGATGTGTGTAAATGGACGGAAAACGGGATCATCGCTGCCGGATTGCAGCAAGCGTTCTTTTTACTGCTGGTTATGGTTTTTCTTCATGTACTGTTATCCATGCAGGCACATTGGTATGGATGGCTGACTGACGCGGTATTGGTTGCAATCATCTGCGTTTTTACCCCCATTGCACCATTACGCGCTATCTTAAATGGATTTTTTCAGATAATCATGTTCAACAGCAACGCCGTCCTGCACATTGGTATCTGCCTGTTCCTAGGCGCCGCACTGTCTCTCATAGGGCTTGCAGTCTTAAAAAGGAAAACGTTATAGAGGTATGGTTATGATTAAGATAAAAGCAGTAGACGAGCAAAATATAGTAGACGTGTGTAAATTGACAACAAAGCAAGATCGCGTTGGTATGGCAATAGATGGATGTCCCTATTGCAACGCAATTTCCATAGCGGAAGCAAAATATGACACACAGCTGCACCCCAATGCAATTTATAACAACAATACGCTGATTGGTTTTTTTATGTATCAGCGCGCAGAAAATCAAGCCGATACAGCAACCATTTGCCGGTTTATGATGGACGACCGGTTTCAGCAGAAAGCGCTTGCGGAAAAAGCCTTAGAGCATATCCTGCGAGGCCTGAAAATTCAAGGCGTTCAAAAAGTAATCTTAAAAATAGACAACGCAAATAAAAACGCGGAGAATCTATACCGTTCTTTCGGTTTTCACTGGGCTGGCGGGAATGATAAAACGGAAAGCTGCTATGCGTTAGAGCTGTAAATCGAATCTATGAAATATGGAGGAATTAAAATGAAAAAAATAATTTTACTTGGATTGTGTCTTGTGTTGAGCAGCCTGGGTTTGGCGGGCTGCGCCGACAGCAATGATCCGTTTGTACAAAAAGAATATACGGCCGGCGTATCGCAAATTGAGGAAATACGTATTGATGTACGCGACCGTCAAATTGAAGTATCACTTTCTGCGGACGATCAAATCCACATTGCCTATTTTGAGAATAGCAAAGAAACGTATGACATTGCGGTTTCAGACGAAAATATACTCACGATGGCAAGCGCAAGCAGCAAAGAGTGGGCGGATTATATCGGAGGAAAGCCCTCCGCTGAAAATCGGAAAATCTCGCTGCGGATACCGGACGCACGTTTAGACACCCTTACACTGTCCACAACAAACGAAGATATATCCCTTCCGGCATTGGCGGTAACAGGAGGTATAAGCCTTTCCTCTAATGGCGGGGATATCACCTTTGGAAACCTAAATGTAAAAAGCGCCATAAACTTAACTGTCAAGAACAGGGATATTTCCGGTACGATTGCAGGAAGCTATGATGATTTTGCCATTCAGTCAGACATCAAAAAAGGCGAGAGTAATTTACCGGATAATAAGGACGGCGGAGAAAAAACGCTGAATGTGTCCGGCAATAACGGTAATGTCAATATTGGGTTTATAAGCGAATAATTCTGATTGCGGCGTACAAAACGGAACCGGCCATACGATCATCCGAAACCCCAAGCGTTCCACCAGACGTCGAAAAGCGGGCAGGAGGCCGTTCCTTTTTTTGCAGATAAATACCCTCATCTTGCCTGTGGCTTGCAAGCCGTTTACCGATAGAACATGCTTTTTCCGGAAAAAGGCGCGGCGGCTGAGAATATGAAAAAATCCCATCCAAAGGATGGGACTTTTTCATAACAGCGAAGTCCGCTGCGGCATGGAGCGGAAGACGAGATTCGAACTCGCGACGTTCACCTTGGCAAGGTGACGCTCTACCACTGAGCCACTCCCGCATTTAAAGTATTTAAATTATAGCATAAACGGAGCGGCATGTCAAGCATTTTTTTGAATTAGTTCCCGAAAATCCAGAATTTTATAACCGCCGCGCATTCCCGCAGATAATTGGGCGGCAGCGTATACCATAAAAGGTCCGCATGAACATGGCGGACATTCAGCCCTGCCCGCTTCGCAAGCTGCGCGGCACGGTAGATGTGGAAATGGTTTGTCACCAGGACAACGGTGTAATCTGTTTGAAAATACTGGTCTAAAACCGCCTTGCTGTACTGAAAATTTTCATAAGTAGAAGTGGCCTGTTCCTCTTTCAGGATCTTTTCCTGCGGGATGCCCAGCCTTTGTAGATAGCGGGCCATGGCCTCCGCCTCCGAAACATGTTCCTGGAAGCCCTGGCCGCCAGTGACTACGATCACCGCCGCCGGGTTTTGCCGCCAGTATTCCGCAGCCCTGTCCAGCCGGTAGGCAAGCGGGAGAGACACCTCCTCGCCATGCACGGCGGCGCCCAACACGATGATGGCGTCTTCCCCGCCGGTGGCGTTATCCATGTGCCCGTAGGCGGCAAGAAAAATAACCATGCCCAACAGGCCAAAAAAGCCCGCATAGAAAATATAACGGACCCATCTCCAAAATCCATGGGCCATATGCCGGTTGATGGTGTGAAACAGCAGGCCATACACCAGCATAGCCCCGCCGGCAAGAAATGTAAACAGGATGCCCAAATTCCAGTTTGCCATCAAGACCGTAAAAACCGAAATCAGGACAAAGGCCGTCCCGAAAGCGGCCAGCGCGATCCGCAGCCCTTTTGATACCATTGTCTCCTCCCCCTTATCGCGCTGGGGTTAGAACGCCCTGGCGGTAGGCGGCCAGAAGCAGTTCTAAATCCTTGATTTTTTCCTGGATCACCTTCCCGTTGTCACAATCCGAAACCATCATTCGCCGGGGCGCTGTTTCAAATATTTCCGAATGGGAATGGATATCCTTGTTTTCATCCAAGGCCTCCCCGATGGAGGTAAAGGGCTGATGGGACATAATCCGCAGGCCGTGGGAATTATAAATCAGGGTATAACCAGCAATCCCCGTGGTTTTCTGATATGCCCGGCAGAAGCCGCCGTCGATGACGACCAGCTTACCGTTTGCCTTTACCGGGTTTTCGCCCTTGGATACCTTGATGGGTGTATGGCCGTTAATAATATGGGCGCTGGGGTTATCCAGGCCAAATTCCCGCAGGATTTGAATACAGGTCTCCTCCCTGGTGTGGTACTGATAATACGGGTTCTGGGGCTCCTGCCAGGTGGCCTGGTCCAGGCAGTAGGCCCGGGGGAAGGTTTTGATCTGGCGGCCGCACAGGGGCGAGGCGTCGCCGCACCACAAAAACCACATGCAGTCCAGCGCGAAATCATCCCGCTGGAAATAAGCTTTCCGGGCGACTTTATCCATATAATCCATATAGGCCCTGCCCGCGTATCGTTTGCCCCCCAGCCGCATTTCCAGGAAGTTTCCGTTCTGGTCCAGGGGAACGCAGCCATGGAACAAAAGGTTCCCGTTATGGATCCGGTACATGCTGCCCTTGGCATATAAGAAACGGACATGCCTCTGTAACCGTTCGCTTTCTAAAAATGCCTTTTTCAGGGCGGCGATAAACGCCGCTTCCGCGTCGTTCAGCGCATAGGGAGCATCTGGGTCAATCGTTTTTGCCGGAAAATTGACCATGGCGTATTCCGTATCGCCGATCATGACGCTGCCCCGTTTTAAATCGACCTTATCCAGCAAAAGATGGGCGTCCATTTTTAGCTCGGGCCGGCGCCGGATCAGCTGGCCCTCCAGCTTGAACATAATGATAGAAATCTCCCGCAGGGCGGCGATTTCCGGCTTTTCCGCCGGATAGAGCTGCTGGGCGTAGAGCATCAGCGAGCGCAGGGAAATTCCATAGCCGCTTTCTAAAACCTCCATATTGTCATAAGCCAAGCAGTTCCGGACAACCGCGGCCATGCAGGCCTCGCTGCCAGCAGCGGCGCCCATCCAAAGAATATCATGGTTCCCCCATTCGATATCTACGGAATCCAAAGCCATCAGCATGTCTAAAATCGCGTCAGGCCGGGGGCCCCGATCAAAAATATCGCCGACGATGTGCAGATGATCTACCGCCAGCCGTTTGATCAGACGGGCCAGGGCGATAATAAAGCCGTCGCCGCTTTCAATTGTAATCAGGGTATCGATAATCTTTTGATGATAAATCAGCTGGTTATTGTCCTCGTCGGGCTGAGCATGGAGAAGCTCGTCAATAATGTACGCATATTCCTCCGGAATCGCTTTGCGGACCTTAGAACGGGTATATTTCGAGGACAAAAGCCTGGCCAGCTCGATCAGCCGCATCAGGGTTGTTTTGTACCAGGCCTTGGTCAGCTTCTTTTCCTTTTTCAGCCGCTCCAGCTTTTCCTCCGGATAATAAATCAGCATGCACAGAGCGGAACGCTCTTTATGGGAAAGCACGCCGCCGAATAAAAGCCGGACCTTTTCCCGGATTACACCGGAGCAATTATTGAGGATATGGAAAAAAGCCTCATACTCCCCATGCAGGTCGCTCATGAAATGCTCCGTCCCTTTCGGCAGGTTCAGGATGGCCTGGGAATTGATGATTTCGGTGCAAACTGATTGCACGGAAGGGTAGGATTTTGCTAAAAGTTTTAAGTATTTGATTTCTTTCTGGGGAATTTCGTGCCGCATAGTTTTCCTCCGTATTGTCAATGTTTATCTATATCATACAACAAACAGAAGAATTTGGCAAGAAAAAACGCTGTTAAAAAACAGCGTTTTGATTGTTTATTCAATATATTCCAATGGATTTACATTTTTCCCGTCGGATAAGACTTCAAAGTGGAGGTGCGGGCCAGTAGTACAGTCAGCCAGAGCGGTTTCCCCCACCTTACCGATTACATCCCCCTGTTTTACCTGATCGCCGGCCTTGATATCCTGCAGTTCCGCTAAGTTGGCGTATAAAGTCTTAAAGCCGCTGCCATGATCAATTAAAATGCTTTCGCCTAAAGAACCGGCATATATCTCTTCGATGGTACCGTCGGCGCTGGCTAAAACATCGTCGTTGGCGTTTGCGGCAAAGTCAACGCCATCGTGGGTGCGCCAGTCTGAAACAGTCGTATGGAATACAAGTTCATCCCCGGAAAATTCCGCCTGCACATCGCCTTTGACAGGCGCCACAAAGTGCGGAATATCATCCTCGGTCACTACAGTTTTATTGACCGGCTGGGGGGCTTGTGTGGCGGCTTGCTTTTGCGGCGCCTGCGATACCTTAGCCGGCGCTGCCGCCGCTGGCTGGCGAACAGCCGGCGTTGGAAGCGTATAGGCCGGCTGCTGGGTATTCTCTGCTATATTGGTTTCCGGTTCCTGATTTCTTTTAGACGACAGACTGCTCATATACCCGATCAACGCAATAATCAAAATACAGGCGCACAGGGCGATATAAAAGCCGCCGTTTTCAAATGCTTTTGTTTTCTTTTCCTTCACGCAGAATCACTCCTTCAGTTGATATGATATTCATAGGATTGCCGGAATTGGAGAATTTATACCTTTTTTGCGGAATTCTTCAAAAAACACTTGACAAGCCTGGGGAGGTTTGTTATAATACTTTTCGTCAGCTAATCGGAGAGATGTCTGAGCGGTTGAAAGAGCCGGTCTTGAAAACCGGTGACGTGTGAGCGTCCGTGGGTTCGAATCCCACTCTCTCCTCCACATTATAATTGCATAGTTGTGTAGTACATATAAGCTGTGTTCTTCGGCGGAGCATGGTTTTGTATAAATTGGGAGAAGTACTCAAGTTGGCCGAAGAGGCGCCCCTGCTAAGGGTGTAGGTCGGGAAACCGGCGCGAGGGTTCAAATCCCTCCTTCTCCGCCATATATTCAATACTCGGTTTTGATAGGACGCAAGTATTGAAGGCAGACGGAAGATATTGTTTGAGAAATCAAGCAATATCTTCTTTTTTTGTCTGTAATAAATTACCGATAAATCGGTATTCAATGTCTATTGTTTGTTCTATTTTACCGTTCACCTCGTTTCTTTCCGAAACAGTTATCTTGTCGATTAACTCTGTTACTATGGAGCGTGTAAGTGTTTTAAGATTGGTATAGCTGCTGATTAAATCAATCCATTCGCTTATTTCATCTGTTGTTTCCTGCATACTGGCAAGCTCCGCATGCAGCTTTGGTAATTGTTCCTGCAACTGTATCTGCTCATCGTTAAGATCGTTCATAAGGCCTGTAAATACATTTTCGGGTATTGTTCCTGAACATTTATCAATATACAAATTTTTTAATGTTCCTGCTATGACAGCAAGCCTGTTCTCGATTTCACCTATTTGAGCTCTTAAAACTTTTGTTTCACATTTCTGTATTTTTTGTTTTGAAGCAAATAAACGGTTGGCAACCTTTTCTTTATCCGATTTTGCGAGTTTTGCATATTGCCGGATGTCGTTTAACACAAATTCGCATAAAGTTTCTTCCTCAATCAAATGCGTGCTACAAGCCTTTGAGCCGTTATTGTTGTATCGGCTGCAACGATAAAATTTCCGTTCACGATTTTTTAACTGTTTTCGAGTAAAAGCCAAAGGGGAATGGCAGTCGGCACATTGTAAAACGCCTGCGAAAAGGCCTAAATCATCTTTTTTCGTTTTTACAACTCTGCTTTTCGCATTCATTAAACTATGTACTCTGTCCCATAATTCACGCTCAATAATAGGCTCGTGTGTATTTTCTACAACAATCCAATTTTCAGGACTGACAGTGCGCATTTTCTTTGTTTTGAAAGAAGCTACCTGCCTTTTCCCCTGTACCATATTGCCGATATACACTTGATTTCTCAAAAGCTGCAGCACCGTTGCACTGCCCCAAACATTTTTTTGCTCAGACAGAGGATTCACACGTCCCATTTTTCTATAATGATAAAAACGGGGGCTATCAATATTTTGGCTGTTTAGACGATCTGCAATCAGCCGTGCACTGTCACCGCTTGCAAATTCATTGAATAGCCGTCGTACAATAACAGCAGCTTCTTCATCAATGATAAGAATGTGCTTATCCTCCGGGGATTTCATATAACCGTAAGGCGCTTGACTTCCCATAAATTTTCCCTGTTCAGCGCTTTTCCTCTTTACTTGACGTACTTTTTTTGAAACCTGTTTCGGATAAATCTCATTTAAGACATGGTGAAAAGCAGCTATGTCATTATCCTCTTTTATTGTGTCAATCCCGTCATTGATTGCGATAAAACGAATATTGTGCTCAACAAAAAATTCATCCGTATAATATCCTGCCTGAACATAATTTCTGCCCAATCGGGAAAGGTCTTTTGTGATAATACAATTTATCTTTCCTAACTCAGCGTCTTTAATCATTCGCTTAAAATTCGGCCTATCGAAATTGGTTCCCGTAAAGCCGTCATCTACATAGCACTCTCTTAAATTCCACCCCTTTTCAGCAACATAATCTGTAAGCACTTGCCGTTGATTTACAATGCTCATACTTTCTAAATGTCCGTTATTGTCATCCCTCGAAAGCCGACAATAAATTCCTACATCATAATTATTTTGCAATTCCATTTGTATCCTCCAGAACAGCAGAATAACACGACATAGATTGATTGTACTTACATTATACCGCTAAAAAGTTTTTTTGTCTATGCGCGTGTTACCCGATAAACAAAGGCTTGTTTTCTTCGCTCTTTATAATCATTTGATATATTACTTCCGATAGTTCTAACGAACCGCAAAAACGGCTGTTTATCGTAAAATGAATATTGTTGATTTCATATTTTGATTGAACCGTTTGTTTATCAATTTCATGTCTTGATATTTGAATAAGTGATTTCATCATAATCTAATCTCCTAAACAATTTTACAGCAAATCCAAACGGCGCCGGCTGCGCTCCACGGGAATCTCACCCCTGCACGGTTCTCGTCCAGCCGCCCAATGCCGTGACGCGTTCAAGGCGGGAGTATCATTATTGCGCCCGTGTGTCATGGCTTGCAGACTGCCACATCTGCAACTGCGGTAAAATGGTTGTCGCTCTGTCTGGTGAAAAGTTTTGCGATATGCAAAAGGTAGAAGCGCCGGAAAACCGGCTTGCTCTCCGCCTACGTCATGGCGCATTTTCCGCATAGCTCGGCACGGACGGAATG
>CBCTZG010000071.1:0-15091 GCA_965151315.1 uncultured Clostridia bacterium | reverse complement strand
AAATTGAAAGAAAAACTGAGAAAATTAAAGAAAAACTAAGATTATATAGGGAGGTATTATTATGTCTGGAATAAAAGGAATGAAGCCTATCCGGAAACAATAAAAAATGAAATCCGCCAGGCAGCGGACGCGGGAGATTGATATTTGGGCTTGGCGGGGATTTTGCCAAAGGATTTGTTTCAGAGAAATCGGGTTATATTTGCAGAAAGAAGTTATGAAGCCGATATGGAGTTTTCAGAAACACAAATATAACAACAGATGCATATTAAGCGGGTGTTCCCAGAGCAGAGTGGCTGTACATATTCCAGATTCCGCTTAAATGTCTTGGCATCGATACTTTAACAGATAGCATCAAAACCACATCAAAGATAGGTTTGAATAATCCCTTCCGCAACCTCCCGTTTTGTCACACAGCGGTCCATGGCTTGTCTTTCAATAAAATAATGGGCATCTGTTTCCGTCATTTTCAGCTCTGTGATTAAGAGCCATTTTGCCCGGTTCACGATCCGGATTTCCTGCATTTTATCTTCCAGGGAAAGCGTTTTTTTCTCCAGCTTTCGGAGCCGCTCCCGGGTAGAAGCCATCCAGTCCAGCCCTCGGCCCAGGGTTTGCCGGGAGAGGGGCTTGGGCAGGGTATATACGCCGTATGGCGAAACCTGGTCAAAAACAGACGCATAAAGCTCGCTTCGGATCAGCAGCAGCACAACTGCGCTTTTTCCGGCACATATATCCATGGAAAAGCGTAGGCCGTCGTCGTCAGGCAGCGGAGAGTTAATCACAATGAAATCATATTCGCGTTCCGCCGCTGCGCGCTTGGCGGCGCTGATGCTTGCTTCCAGACGCACCGGGGAGTACCTGAAACAGGGGAACAGCTTTTGCAGGGAGATGTTGAATTTTTCGGCAGCCGATACGACCAGTACGCTGTATGCACGCTCTTTTAAGTCCATGTTGGGTACCGCCTTTATTCGTTTAGTTGATTACTTGCAATAGATCCTGATGATTGGCTCTGGCATGTGGGCCGCTACAAACTTGCTTTGCCCGGCCAGCGCCTTTGCCTCGGTTAGGGTATCCGGCAGTTTTTTATACTGACTAGTTGTGTCCTGATCCGCCGTAAAGAAGTTGATTTCGGCCGCAGGCGGCATATAAAGCTTATTTTCTATACCGTATAAACCAGCGTATAGGAGCATCGCGTATGCCAAATACGGATTGACGGCCGGATCCGGGGAACGGAGCTCCGCCCGCCGGTATTCCCCGCTGGCGGCGGGGATTCGGATCAGCTGCGAACGGTTTTCGCCGGACCAGGCTACATATTTTGGTGCCTTGTTATATCCAAGCCTTTGATAGGACGCTTCCGTAGGATTTAAAAATACGGTAAATTCCCGGATATACTCCATAATCCCGGCAAGTATATGGGGCAGTAAAATATGATTTTTGTCGTTTTTCACAGATAAGTTGATATGCAGGCCGCTGCCCGGCTGTCCCTGGAGCGGCTTGGGTGAAAAGTCCGCAAAAAGCCCATTTCGGTAAGCGATTGCCTTGACCGCTGTTTTAAAGGTCATAGCGTCGTCTGCGGCAGTCAGCGGATCAGAATAGCGGAAATCAATTTCGTTTTGCCCAGGGCCGGCCTCGTGATGGGAGCTTTCGGGCTGGATCCCCATCTGTTCTAAGGAAAGGCAGATCTCCCGGCGGATATTTTCCCCCCGGTCCTCCGGCGCCATATCCATATATCCAGCCTGATCATATGGATCCTTGGTGGGGTTCCCATTCCCATCCAGCTTGAACAGATAAAATTCAAGCTCAGATCCGATAAAAAATTCAATCCCGGCCTCCTTTGCGTCTGCCACTGCTTTTTTCAGCACATTCCGTGTGTCGCATTCATATACGTCCCCATTGGGCTTGGTAATGGTGCAAAACATGCGGACGACCCGGCCGTGCTCGGGCCGCCAGGGAAACAGGGCAAGCGTACCTGGATCCGGACGCAGGAACAGGTCGGAGTGCAGCTCGTCGCCAAACCCGCCTACGGAGGAAGCGTCAAAGGCAATCCCGCATTCAAAGGCGCGGGGAAGCTCACTGGGCATGATGGATATATTCTTTTGCCTGCCGTAGACGTCGCAGAAGGCGAGGCGGATAAATTTTACATCCTCCTCGTTCACATATTGGATAACTTCCCGCGCGGAATAGTTCATGTTGTACCCCTCTTTCTTTTAGTTTGCCACATACATCTGATGATATGGATTGCTGCTGTCCGGCGTAACCAGTGTAAATGCGGAATTGAGAATTTCACCGTGGTCAAAATCAAAATGCCGGCAGAATTCCTGAATGTATGCTTCGACTTCCAACAGATCCTTGTCTGCGGCTTTCCTGGCGTGAACCTGCTTCGGAAAATGGATCCCGGCACAGGCGGAACGCAGAAACATTTTACCCCCATGCATCCCGGTGCCAGGGAACCTGCTTACGATGGGCTTAGGATCATCCGTAAGCCCCAGCACGACGATGGCGCCGCCCGCCTGATATTCGCCCAGGAAGCTCCCGCATTTGCCGCCGATCACCATAACAGGCTGTTTTTCCTGGTAAGCCTTCATATGGATGCCCGCCCGGTAACCGGCATTGCCCCGTACAAAAATTTTGCCGCCTCGCATGGCGTACCCGGCGGCATCGCCGATGTTGCCGTGGACAATGATCTCGCCGTCGTTCATGGTATCGCCTACAGCGTCCTGGGCGTTTCCTATGACCTGGATCACACCGCCGTTTAAATACGCGCCTAAGGCATTGCCGGGAATGCCCTGGATCGTAACCATTTTGCCGGACATCCCGGCGGCGATAAACCGCTGCCCTAAACAGTTGGTGACAGTACAGTTTTCAGATGTATTTCTTAACGCTTCGTTCAGCTGCTGAAAGTCGATATGTTTTGCGTCAATTACCATTATTATAGCACACCTCCGAAAAATTTTCTACTCTTTCTAAAAGAAAAATGCGGCGGGAACTGGATATTTTGCAGGATATCCGGAAAGCCTGGTTTCGGCCGAAAAGATCCCGGTCGTAATTCGGGCCCCAAAATATCCGTCCGAATCATGTCATTCTCCCGCGTGGGAAATCCCAAGAATGGAAAGCTCTCTGTCTGTCAGTCCGATACCCCGCAACATCAGCCGATTGCCCCGCAGGGCCTCAATGGAATTGATCCCCATGCCGCCCATCAGTTCCTTGATCTCGTGCTTCCAGGCGGTTATTAGGTTGACAAGGCGCTTGCTGCCGACGTCAGGATCCAGTCTGCTTACAAGCTCCGGCCGCTGCGTCGCGATCCCCCAGTTACACTTGCCGCTCTGGCAGGTGCGGCAGAGATGGCAGCCCAGCGCGAGCAGTGCCGATGTAGCGACGTAGCACGCGTCCGCGCCTAAGGCTACTGCCTTAACCACGTCGGCCGCGCTGCGAATCGAACCGCCGGCTACTAGGGATACCTGGTTGCGGATCCCTTCTGATCGGAGCCGCTGATCTACCGCGGCCAGAGCCAGCTCAATGGGGATCCCCACATGATCCCGGATCCGGGTTGGCGCGGCGCCGGTGCCGCCGCGGAACCCGTCGATGGCGATAATATCGGCGCCGCTGCGCGCGATCCCGCTGGCGATAGCGGCAATATTATGTACCGCGGCCACCTTGACAATAACAGGCTTTTTGTATTCGGTTGCTTCTTTAACCGAAAAGACAAGCTGCCGCAAATCCTCGATGGAATAAATATCATGGTGTGGCGCGGGGGAAATGGCGTCGGAACCTTCGGGGATCATCCGGGTCCGGGATACATCCCCCACGATCTTTGTCCCCGGCAGGTGCCCGCCGATGCCGGGCTTCGCGCCCTGGCCCATTTTAATTTCCACAGCCGCCCCCGCGTCTAAATAATCCTTGTGTACGCCGAACCGGCCGGAAGCAACCTGCACAATGGTATTTTCCCCATAGCAGTAAAAATCCTCATGCAGGCCGCCCTCACCGGTATTGTATACGATCCCCAGCTCCGCCGCAGCCCTGGCTAA
Source organism: uncultured Clostridia bacterium (assembly GCA_965151315.1). Taxonomy (GTDB): domain Bacteria; phylum Bacillota; class Clostridia; order UBA1381; family UBA1381; genus Avimonoglobus. The sequence goes on along the minus strand of CBCTZG010000071.1, from coordinate 11,069 downwards.
GGATTCATGAGCGTTATAGCTGATGGAGCCGTAGCTCATGGCGGAAAACATGACCGGCATAGACAGGGATAGCTGGGGCGGAAGCTGGCATATTAGCCTGCCTGTTTCATCCCGCTGGATTTTTCCCGGCTTTTTACCTAAGAATACCCGGGTTTCCATGGGCTCCCGCAGCGGGTCAATAGGGGGGTTCGTCACCTGGGAGGCGTTAATTAAAAGCTTATCCCAATATACGGGGAGTGGCTTGGGGTTTCCCATGGAGGAAAGCAGGACGCCGCCGCTGGCAGCCTGCTTATATATTTCGTTGACCGTATCGTTTTGCCAGTTGGCGTTTTCCCGGATAGCACAATCGCTTTTCACAATTTTCAGCGCCCGGGCGGGGCATATCGCGACGCAGCGCTGGCAGTTGACGCATTTTGTTTCGTCGGTCAGGAACATTCCCCGTTTCGCGTCGAAGGTATGTACGCCGTTGGCACATTCCTGCTGGCAGATCTTGCAGCCAATGCAGCGGTTTTGATCCCGGATGACTTCAAATTCTGGATAAATAAAGTCTATGCTCACAAACATACACCGTCCTTTACTTTCACAATAACCGGCTCACCGCCGGCAGGGGCCCAGACATTTTCCGCATCCGGCTCCATAACGCGGATGGCGGCCTCCTCGCTGGCGATATATACCTTATCATCCTTTTCGCCCACGACCATGGAACGGAGCTTCAAGCGGTCGTTTAAAGCCATCAGGCCGCCTGTAAAGCCGAATACAATGGAAAAGGGGCCGGTGATCAGCAGGCTGGAAAAAAGCGTACGCAAATAGATATGCTTTTCTTTGTCTATTTGATCGGTTTTCTGTTCGATGGTACTCCAAAACGGCGCGGCAATCACGCTGGCGGCCTCATTCAGGGTGAGACCCTGGACCCGGAGCAGATAATCCATAATATAGGTAATCACCTCGGTGTCGGTCTGCAGTGTACATTTATATCCAAACATCTCGATAAACCGACGGTTCGCATCGTAGGATGAGATCTCACCGTTATGTACGACAGAATAATCCAGCAGCGTAAACGGATGGGCGCCGCCCCACCAGCCCGGCGTATTGGTAGGATACCTGCCATGGGCCGTCCATAGATACCCTTCGTATTCCTCCAGCCGATAAAATACGCCAACATCCTCCGGAAAACCGACAGCTTTAAAGCTTCCCATATTTTTCCCGCTGGAAAAAACATAAGCGCCGTCCATTTCCGCGTTGATCTTCATCACCGTTCTTGCCACAAACGCGTTTTCATCCAGCTGGTACGCGGCCAGAACAGAGCACAGCGGCGTGACGAAATACCGCCAGATCACAGGCTCGTCTGTAATTTGTGGGATTTTCCGGGTGGGGATGATCTCCGATTTGACGATTTCAAACCGTTCCTTTAAAAACTGCTCGCAGTCCTTTCTGGCCGTACGGTCATGAAAGAAAAAGTGTAAAGCGTAACACTCCTTATACGCAGGATAAATCCCATACGCGGCAAAGCCGCCGCCCAGACCGTTGGAACGGTCGTGCATAGGCCGCATCGCGTCCACAATTTTTTCCCCGGTTATCCGGTTTCCTTCCCTGGATATGACTGCGGCGATCGCGCACCCGGAGGGGATCCGGACCTGCCCTTCTAATTTCATAGGTTCCACACGCCCTTTCATGCAAAAATATCAATAAAAAAAGACGCCATCCACAGCAGAAGCCAACGCTTCCCAATGAATGAACGTCTTTGCTCATTTGCAACTATCATACACCTAAAATTCATTTTTGTCAATATAGAAATGAAAAAATATCTATTTTTGCAAGATTTTTAAAAAAAATTTCAAAAAGGGGTTGACAAATGAAAAAATTGGCGTATAATGAAAAGTGTAAGGCAAAGATGTCTTGAAGCTGAAGGGCTGAAAGTGTCTTTGCTTTTTCTGTTTTCGGTAAAGGACGATGAAAAACGCGGTTTTCTGCCGCGGCAAAAAAATGGTTCCCAGAACCGGAAAACCACGGCGCTAAAAAACAGAGAGCAGGCCGGACAGTTCAAAATTGAATATGTAAAATAAAGGCAAAGGCGTCTTTTCTATATAGGAATAGGAAAGGTGTCTTTGTTTTTTAATTGTGAAGGAGATGTTGACAATGAAAAGCGTACCAGACTATTTCGGCAGCCTTGTATTTGATGATCGGATCATGAAATCAAGACTCTCATCCAAGGCCTATCGATCACTGAAGAAAACTATTGACGAGGGCGCGAAGCTTGACGCTACCGTAGCCAATACAGTGGCGGAGGCCATGAAGGAATGGGCGGTGGAAAACGGGGCGACCCATTATACGCACTGGTTCCAGCCCCTGACCGGGATTACGGCGGAAAAGCACGACAGCTTCATTTCACCGGCGCCGGACGGCCGGGTTATTATGGATTTTTCAGGAAAGGAACTGATTAAGGGCGAGCCGGACGCGTCGTCTTTTCCCTCCGGCGGCCTGCGGGCTACCTTTGAGGCGAGAGGTTACACCGCCTGGGACCCGACCTCCTACGCCTTTATCAAGGGAAAGACACTGTGTATCCCTACCGCGTTCTGTGCTTACGGCGGGGAGGCGTTAGACAAGAAAACGCCGCTCCTGCGTTCTATGGAGGCGCTGAACAAACAGGCGCTCCGCATTTTAAAGCTGTTTGGGACCGAAGCCAAGCATGTACATACTTCCGTGGGCCCGGAGCAGGAATATTTCCTAATCCCGAAGGAACTGTTTGAAAAGCGCAAGGACTTAATTTATACCGGCAGAACCCTGTTTGGCGCGAAGCCGCCGAAAGGACAAGAAATGGACGACCACTACTTTGGGGTAATCAAGCCGAGAGTGGAAGCGTATATGACGGAGCTCAACGAGGAACTTTGGAAACTGGGGATCCTGGCCAAAACACAGCATAACGAGGTGGCGCCGGCCCAGCATGAGCTTGCGCCGATCTATACCACCACCAACATCGCCACCGACCAAAACCAGCTGACTATGGAAATCATGCAGAAGGTGGCGGCCCGCCACGGCCTTGTATGCCTGCTCCACGAAAAACCGTTCGCCGGCGTGAACGGCAGCGGCAAGCATAACAACTGGTCTATTTCCACTGATACCGGCGTAAACCTTTTATCGCCGGGGGAAACCCCATATGAAAACGCCCAGTTCCTGCTGTTTTTGTGCGCGGTAATCAAGGCGGTGGACGATTATCAGGATCTGCTCAGAATTTCTGTGGCCACCGCCGGCAACGACCACAGGCTGGGCGCCAACGAAGCGCCTCCGGCGGTTGTGTCCATGTTCCTGGGCGACGAGCTGAACGCGGTTTTGGAGGCTATTGAAACCGACACGCCATACCAGGGGACAGAAAAAACCCAGATGAAGCTGGGGGTGGATGTTCTGCCGAAATTCAACCGGGACACCACCGACCGGAACAGGACATCGCCTTTTGCGTTTACGGGCAATAAATTTGAGTTCCGGATGCTGGGTTCCTCCAACAGCATTGCTTGCGCCAACATTATGCTGAACGCGGCGGTTGCCGAGAGCCTAAAAATATACGCCGACAGACTGGAGTGTGCCGCTGATTTTGAAACCGCCCTGCATGAAATGATCCAGAAGACAATCAAGGATCACAAACATATTATCTTTAATGGGAACGGGTATGACGCGGACTGGATCCGGGAGGCAACGGAAAAAAGGGGCTTGATGAACCTGCGGACTACGCCGGACGCGCTGCCGCATTTGCTGGATAAAAAGAACGTGGATATGCTGACGGCCCATCAGGTATATTCAGCGGCCGAATTACGGTCCCGCTGCGAGATCATGCTGGAGAATTACTGCAAGACGGTTGTAATTGAAGCCAATACCATGTCCCAGATGGCAAGACAGGAGATCCTGCCGGCGGTAGAAGAATACGCGGCTTTCATCGCGGGCGCGGCGAACGCGAAAAAAGCCTTAGACGCCGCAATCCCCTGTACATATGAGGCGGAAACCGTGAAAAAGCTTTCCGCACTGGCGGCTGAGATTTATGAAAGGACAGCCGCACTGGATAAAGCCATCGCCAGCCTTTCAGGCGCGGCGGATATTGAGGAAGAGGGGTATATGATCCGAGATACATTGCTGGGAAGGATGAGCGAGCTCAGGGTCGCCTGCGACGAGGCGGAAGGGATGACGGCGGAAAAATTCTGGCCGTTCCCCACATACGGCGAGCTCCTTTTTGGAATCAGATAGACAATCAATAAAGAAAGAGGATGATTTTAATGGAATACAGTGCGGTTAACACCATATGGGTACTGTTTGGGACGGCTTTGGTATTTTTTATGCAGGCAGGCTTTTCCATGTGCGAGGCGGGCTTCACCCGGGCGAAAAACACGGGCAATATCCTCATGAAAAACCTGATGGATTTTTGTATTGGCACCCCCTGCTTCTGGCTGATCGGCTTTGGGATTATGTTTGGCGCGGGGACAGGTTTTTTCGGGACGTTTGATCCGTTTATTCTGGGTGACTACAGCCACATCCTGCCGGCTGGCGTACCCCTTTGGGCATATGCCATATTTCAGACCGTTTTCTGCGCGACGGCGGCTACCATTGTCTCGGGGGCTATGGCGGAACGGACAAAGTTTTCAGCTTACTGCATTTATTCCGCCGCAATCTCGCTGATCATTTATCCTGTCTCCGGTCACTGGATCTGGGGCGGCGGCTGGCTTGCGGATCTGGGCTTTCATGATTTCGCAGGCTCTACGGCGGTTCATATGGTCGGCGGGATCTGCGCCCTGATCGGCGCGAAGATTCTCGGGCCCCGGATCGGAAAGTATGACAAGAACGGGAAGCCCCGCGCGATCCTGGGCCACAACATTACCTTTGCGGCGCTGGGCGTGTTCATCCTTTGGTTCTGCTGGTTTGGCTTTAACGGCGCGTCTACGGTCAGCATGGACAATGACGCGAGCATCGCGTCAGCGGGCAGGATCTTCTTTAACACCAATATGTCGGCGGCAGTAGCCTGTGTCACAACCCTGATTTTTACCTGGATCCGCTATAAAAAGCCGGATGTGTCTATGACTTACAATGCGGCGCTGGCAGGCTTAGTAGGCATTACAGCAGGCTGCGACGCTGTCAGCCCCGCGGGGGCGGCGGTTATGGGGATTGTTTTCGGAATTGTCATTGTCCTGGCGGTAGAGTTTTTTGATAAGATCGCCAAGATCGACGATCCGGTGGGCGCGATTTCTGTCCATGGCGTATGCGGCGCACTGGGTACGCTTATGACCGGGCTTTTCGCTACAGGCGTGACAACAGAAGCGGGGCTGTTTTACGGCGGCGGCGTACACCTCTTGGGCGTACAGGCGCTGGGCGTCGCTTCGGTAATCGTATATGTCGGGGTGGTAATCACCATCGTATTCCTGGCAATCAAGCATACTATTGGCCTGCGGGCGGACGCGGCGGACGAGATCGCCGGCCTGGATATTTCCGAGCATGGCCTGGTTACGGCGTACGCCGGGTTCGCCAAGGAGCCGGACACCGTCACTGACGACGAAGCGCCGGTTTACGTTACAGGCGACACGCCGGCGGCGGAAGCGATTCCGGTCAAGAAGGTTCCCGCTTTCGAGGACGGGACGACGCCGAAGTTTACCAAGGTGGAGATCATTTGTAAGGAAGCAAGGTTTGAGCCTTTGAAAAACGCCATGACCAAGCTGGGCATCAATGGTATGACGGTTTCCCATGTAATGGGCTGCGGTGTGCAGCAGGGCAGGCCGGAATACTACCGGGGCGTCCCGGTGGAAACCACGCTGCTGCCAAAAGTACAGGTGGATATTGTGGTTAGTAAGGTGCCTGTCCGCAGCGTGATCGAAACCGCGAAAAAGGTGTTGTATACCGGACATATCGGCGATGGAAAAATATTTGTTTACGACGTGGAAAACGTCGTGAAGGTACGGACTGGCGAGGAAGGCTATGATGCTTTGCAGGACGTAGAATAGGAAACCTTCGGGAAACAAAAGCAGGCGCTGGGGTACGGCGGGCATAGGGCGGCAGTCCTATGCCTGAATCCCGTTATGCGCGGTATGCTGTAAATTAGAGGCAGCCGAGCCGGCTGCGCGGGGAAAATTATGCAAAGCTGCGGGTAAGGAATGCTTTTCCAGGCCGCGGCAATATATATGGAGTTGATATTTATGTGTTCCATTATGGGCTACTGCGGAAAGGGCGCAGATCTTTCCCAATTCAAAATAGGATTTGCGCGGACGGTTTCAAGAGGGCCGGACGCGTCCAAAATCGTCGATACGGGAAACGGGTATTTAGGCTTTCACCGGCTTTCCATTATGGGGCTCACCGACGCGGGGATGCAGCCGTTCCAGCTGGAGGAAAGCTTTTTAGTATGCAATGGGGAAATTTATGGGTTTGAAAAAATAAAACAAATGCTGTCCGGGAAATATACCTTCCGGAGCGGATCGGACTGCGAGGTCCTGCTGCCGATGTATCAGGAATACGGCGTAGAAATGTTTTCTATGTTAGACGCGGAATTTGCCTGCATTATTTATGACGGCAGGACAAACGAGTATATCGCGGCCCGGGATCCCATTGGAATACGGCCGCTGTATTACGGGTATGATGAAAAGGGGATTATTATTTTTGCCAGCGAGGCCAAAAACCTGGTGGGGCTTGTGAAAAAGATTATGCCCTTCCCGCCGGGCCATTATTATCAAGACGGAGCGTTTGTCTGCTACCGCGATATCGCGAAAACGGACCAGTTTTTGCGGGATGACCTGGAAACAGTTTGCGGGAACATCCGGGAAAAGCTGGTGGCCGGCGTGGAAAAAAGGCTTGTTGCAGATGCTAAGATCGGTTTTTTGCTTTCAGGAGGGCTGGATTCCTCCCTGGTGTGCGCGATTGCCGCCAGGAAAAGCCGGACGCCGATCAAAACCTTTGCAGTGGGGATGCGGGCCGACGCGATTGATCTGAAATATGCCAGAGAAGCCGCCGCCTTTATCGGCAGCGACCACCGGGAGATCCTGATCACCAAGGATGATGTGCTGTCCGTTTTAGAGCCTGTTATTGATCTGCTCGGCACATTCGACATCACAACCATCCGGGCCAGTATCGGCATGTATTTGGTATGTCGGGCGATCCATGAACAAACGGATATCCGGGTGGTGCTGACGGGGGAGATTTCCGACGAGCTGTTTGGCTATAAGTACACCGATTTCGCGCCGTCGGCGGAAGCGTTCCAGAAAGAGGCAGAAAAGCGGATCCGGGAGCTGCATATGTACGACGTGCTCCGGGCGGATCGGTGTATCTCCGTGAACGCGCTGGAGGCGCGGGTGCCGTTTGGGGATTTGGATTTTGTGAAATATGTTATGGCGATTGATCCGGAAATGAAGCGCAACAAATACGGCAAGGGAAAATACCTGCTCCGCAGGGCGTTTGATACGGGAGATTACCTGCCCCCGTCCATCTTATATCGGGAAAAGGCGGCGTTTTCCGACGCTGTGGGTCATTCCATGGTGGATGATTTAAAAGCGTATGCCAATACATGTTATACTGACGCGGAATTTGCAGAAAAATGTAAAAAATATACCCATGCCCGGCCGTTTACCAAGGAATCCCTGCTCTATCGGGAAATTTTCGAGAAGCATTATCCAGGGCAGGGGGAGATGATCGCTGATTTCTGGATGCCCAACCGGGAATGGGACGGCTGCCAGGTCGACGATCCTTCTGCCAGAGTGCTGGCAAATTACGGCGACAGCGGGAAATAAAGGAGAACAGGCAATGACAAAATTTATTTTTGTAACCGGCGGCGTCGTTTCAGGTCTGGGAAAAGGAATCACGGCGGCTTCCCTGGGGCGACTTTTAAAGGCCAGGGGGATCCGGGTCGCGGCCCAAAAGCTGGATCCCTATATTAACGTGGATCCGGGGACGATGAACCCATACCAGCACGGCGAGGTTTATGTGACGGAAGACGGCGCGGAAACAGATCTGGATCTTGGACATTATGAACGGTTTATTGACGAAGATTTAAACCAGTATTCGAACCTGACCGCCGGGAAGGTTTACTGGAATGTGCTGAACAAGGAACGGCGGGGAGAATATCTGGGCTCAACGGTCCAGGTCATCCCTCATATTACAGATGAAATTAAGGAATTTATTTACAGCGTAGGGAAAAAGACAGGGGCAGATGTAGTCATTACAGAAATCGGCGGCACCATCGGCGACATTGAATCGCAGCCGTTTATGGAAGCCGCCCGGCAAATCTCGCTGGAGGCTGGGCGGGAAAACAGCTTATTTATCCATGTCACCCTAGTCCCGTTCCTCCGGGGCAGCGACGAGCATAAGTCAAAGCCTACACAGCATTCCGTAAAGGAGCTCCAGGGCATGGGGATCCATCCGGACATTGTTGTGCTCCGGTGCGACGAGCCGTTAGAGCAATCTATTTTTCAAAAAATATCCATGTTCTGCAACGTGAAGCCGGACTGCGTAATTGAAAACAGGACGCTTTCCAATCTGTACGAAGCGCCGCTGATGCTGGAAAAGTCTGGTTTTTCATCGGTTGTATGCCGGGAGCTGGGGATCGCAGCAAAAGCGCCCGACTTGGCAGAATGGCGGCAGATGGTAGAACGGATCCAAACCAGGCGGCAGCATGTGCAAATCGGCCTGGTCGGCAAATATGTAGGGCTGCACGACGCCTACCTGTCTGTAGCGGAGGCCCTTCGCCACGCTGGGTATGATTACGATACGCATATTGACATCCATTGGATCGACGCGGAAAAGATCACGCCGGGAAGCGAAGATGAATCCCTGGGCGGGCTGGACGGGATTTTAGTCCCCGGCGGGTTCGGCAGCAGAGGCGTGGAGGGGATGCTGCTGGCGGCAAGGTTTGCCAGGGAACAGAAGATCCCATATTTTGGAATCTGCCTTGGGATGCAGATTGCGGTGATCGAATATGCCAGGAACGCCGCCGGCATCCCGGACGCCAACTCCGGGGAATTTGACGAGCAGTGCAGGCATAAGGTGATCGATTTTATCCCGGGCCAAAACGACAATATTGATAAAGGCGGGACGCTGCGGCTGGGGGCCTACCCTTGTAAGATCCAGGCGGGTACCACCATGGAGCGGTGCTACAAGACGGCGCTGATTTCCGAGCGGCACAGGCATCGCTATGAATTCAACAACGAATATCGGGATTTGCTGCAAAGCAAGGGGCTGACCATCGGCGGCACATCCCCGGACGGCAGGCTGGTAGAAACCGTGGAGCTCACAGACCGGCCGTTTTATGTTGGCGTACAGTATCATCCGGAATTTAAGAGCCGGCCGAATAAGCCGCATCCGCTTTTTCGCGGATTTATCGGCGCCGCGTTAGAAAGGAGCAAAAAGAAGAAATGAGCATACATGAGGAATGCGGTGTGCTGGGCGTGTTTGCGCCCAAACGGACCGAGGCTGCGGATCTTGTTTATTATGGATTATACGCGCTGCAGCACAGGGGTCAGGAAAGCTGCGGGATCGTTGTCAATGACGGCGGCCTGTTTTATTCCCATAAGGATATAGGGCTGGTGGGGGACGTGTTCAAGGACGCTGCTCTCGCCGCGCTCCCCAAGGGAACCATGGCGGTGGGGCATGTCCGGTATGGAACCACCGGCGGCTCGGACCGGAAAAACTGCCAGCCCATTGAAGTCAATCATCAAAAGGGAAAAATGGCGATCGCCCATAACGGCAATTTAAGTAACGCCTATACGCTGAGAAATCAGCTGGAGCTGGGCGGGGCGATTTTCTATACCACCAGCGATACGGAGATCATCGCGCATATCGTTACTAGGGAGCGCCTGTCCGCGCCGTCCATTGAAGAAGCGGTATGCCGCGCTATGGATGTGATTGAAGGCGCGTATTCGCTTGTGATGATGTCCCCCGCGAAAATGATCGCCTGCCGGGATCCCTATGGCTTCCGGCCGCTTTGCTATGGGAAGCGGCCTGATGGGACATATGTGATCGCATCAGAGACCTGTGCACTGTCTGCGGTGGGGGCGGAATTGATCCGGGATCTGTTTCCCGGCGAGATGCTGGTTTTCTCCCCAAACGGCAGTGAGTCCAGGCAGGAGCACTGCGGCAGCAAGCCGAACAGGACTTGTATTTTTGAATATATCTATTTTGCCAGGCCGGACTCGAAAATTGACGGAATCTCGGTGCATGCGGCAAGGAAAATGGCCGGGCAAATCCTGGCGGAGTGCCATCCGGCGGAGGCGGATATTGTGATCGGCGTCCCGGACTCCGGGATCGACGCGGCGCTTGGCTTTTCCGCGCGGTCTGGCATCCCCTATGGCATCGGGCTGATTAAAAACAAGTATATAGGGCGGACGTTTATCGCGCCGGGGCAGGAAAACCGTGTGGATCAGGTAAAAATAAAGCTCAGCGCCATTGAAGATACGGTGCGGGGAAAGCGGATCGTATTGGTAGACGATTCCATCGTGCGGGGCACCACCAGCAAGCGGATTGTGGCGCTGCTCCGGGACGCGGGGGCGAAAGCCATCCACATGCGGATTTCCGCCCCGCCGTTTTTACATCCCTGCTATTACGGAACAGACATTGATTCCCAGGAGCATTTGATTGCCTGCAAATATTCCACGGCGGAGATCGCGGCGCAGATCGGTGCGGACAGCCTGGGGTATCTGCCCAAAGAAAAGCTCTCTGCGTTGATTGGGAGCGGGCGCTTTTGCGGCGCGTGTTTTGACGGGAAATACCCAACGCCAGTGACGCATAATGCGCCAAAGAACAAGTTTGAGCAAAAAATCCCCGGCAGCGAGGTGTAGGAACGGGGAAACAAACGGGCTGAACAGGCCTGAAAGGAGGACGACGATGCATTTTACAAAGATGCATGGGCTTGGAAACGATTATTTGTATATTTACGGCACGGTCCCAGATAACGCGCCGGAATTGGCTAAAAAGCTGTCGGACAGGCATTTTGGCGCAGGCTCTGACGGGCTGATCTACATTTCGCCGTCGGCCGCGGCGGATTTTAAAATGCGGATTTTTAACGCGGACGGAAGCGAAGCTAAAATGTGCGGCAACGGTATCCGCTGCGTGGGTAAGTA
>CBCTZG010000070.1:0-15135 GCA_965151315.1 uncultured Clostridia bacterium | reverse complement strand
CACAAAAGGCAGTGATAATATTATTTCAAACGGATCTATCATTTCGGTAAATGAAGGTCAGAGTATGATTATTGTGGAATCCGGCAAAATTGTTGAATTTTGTGCCGAGGCAGGAGAATTTGTATACGATAATTCTACTGAGCCCAGCATTTTCTGCGGCAGTCTGGGGGAAGGCATAAAACAAAGTTTTGCACAGGTTGGCAAGCGTTTTACCTTCGGCGGTGAACCGGGCAAAGATCAGAGAGTGTACTATTTTAATACAAAAGAAATCACAGGCAATAAATTCGGCACCTCGTCTCCTGTTCCTTTCAGGGTAACAATAGATGAGTCGATGAACTACAAGCTGTCTGTTGATTTAAGGTGCAACGGTGTGTATTCCTATAAAATAGTCGATCCTGTTATGTTCTATACAAATGTGACAGGTAATGTGGAATATACATACGACCGCTCAGAGATTGACGAAATGTTAAAAAGTGAGCTTTTGGATGCTCTGCGTCCGGCATTTGCAGAAATTTCGTCAATGAAAATTATGTATTCCGAAATACCGGCGCACACCAAAGAGGTTACAAGAGCACTCTCCGAGGTTCTCAAAACTGAATGGAGAGAAAAACGAGGCATAGAACTTTTTGCGGTTAGCATTAACGGCGTATCTATCCCAGAGGATCAGCGAAAGAAAATCACCGAGTGGGAGGAAAACGTTATGACCACAAACCCCAACATTGCGGCGGCACGAATTGTAGGAGGTCAGACTGACGCTATGCGAACAGCGGCGGCAAATGAAGGCGGTATGGGCGCAATGGGCGGCTTTTTCGGAATGAATATGGCGCAGAATATAGGCGGTATGAACGCCGGAAACCTCTTTGCAATGGGTCAGCAGCAACAACAGCAACAGCCTCAGCAAAATGCAGCTCCTTCATGGACGTGCCAATGCGGTCAGGCAGGAAATACAGGTAAATTCTGTCAAAACTGCGGAACACCTCAGCCGACAGAAAGCGGCTGGACGTGTTCATGCGGTACAGTAAACAAGGGACGGTTCTGTCAGAATTGCGGCAGTCCAAAGCCGGCGGGAGCACCTCTTTATAAATGCGATAAGTGCGGCTGGGAGCCGGAAGACCCTAAAAATCCGCCGAAATTCTGTCCGGAATGCGGCGATGTATTTGATGACAATGATAAACAATAAAATTGAGAGGAGTTTCGTATTATGAAAAAACTATTAGCATTTATTTTAGCAATCGGCATGATATTTTCCCTTGCTGCTTGCGGCGGAGACAAAACAGGTACAGATGGTGAAGTAAAGCAGGAGTCAAAAGAATTGGATTATGCAAATATATCCGAAGATGATTTAATTAAAAAATACATTAAGGATACGCAAAATATAACTGCAGAGGAGTTTATAAATCTTGTTTCAACCTATTCTTATGCAACAATCAATGAAAATCTTGAGCTTAATGAAAATGTTACAGACAAAGCCATTCAAAAACTGAGAAATGATAAGGCAACTTTGCCAAAACCAAATGAATTCGTGGAAACTTTGCTTAAAAGCGAATCTCCCCAGGTAAGAGGATACGCATATTCACAATCACTATCACTTTTAGGTGTCAAAAGCGGAATTTTGCCAACTATAAAAGAAGCATTAAAAACAGAAAAAGAACCATACGTACTCCGTCATGCTGCTCTTGTGCTTGCAAACGAAGCCTCAAAAGATCCGGAAATAGCAAGCTTTTTGCTTGATACATTGAAGAACGAAAATGCAGCTTTAAGAAAATCGGTAATAGTGTATCTTTGCAATTCAAAGAATAAAAATCTTGATGGTTTAGTTGATGCACTAATTGAGCTCATGAATGATCCTGATGAAAATGTTCGTAAAAATGCATACGAATACTCCGGCAATCTCGGTGATGAAAGAATAATTGCGCCTATAACCGAAATGCTGAAAAACCCAGAAGAGAAAGATTTTCATTACAAAGGCATAAAAGGACTTGTTGCGCTGTGGTATAACTACCCGTTCTATGAAAACACAAGTGAAGCAGCATACCGTGCCACAATGGATTATTTAAAGACACCAGTGAGCGAAGATATCCCTGTTAGGGAGGCAGTAACAAGCTTTAACTCCAAGTCTGATGATAAATATGAAGCATGGAAGCAAAAAGCAACCTACTTTAATCCCGATGAGATTTATGAGATTATGGTAGGAATTATAAAAAACGAAAATTTAAACTGGATGACCCGCTGCGGTGCATGCGCAACAATTGCGGCGCACTGTACAAAAGAGCAGTTTACAGCCCTTGGCGAAATTGTCAACGGACTGACCGATGGCGATGCATCATTTATACAAAAAGAATATAAGAAGTGGGCAGAGGAATAGATAAGGAATAGAATGGAGAGATGATTATGAGAAAAACATTCGGCGTGATACTGATCATAATCGGAGTACTGCTTAGCATTCTTCCTATAAAGGCTATTATTTCCGTTCCTGAATCCGGCAAGCAGATCAAAAGTGCAGTAACAGTTGAAGACGGCAAGATAAGTCCCGAAAATGAAGGAAAGCTTGTGCTCGTTTCTGGAACACTGAAAGCCGTCGATCAGCTTTGTGACCCCTTAACAGGTGTTAAGCTTCCGGGAGTGATTGCAGACAGAATTGTCTGGTGTTATGAAAAAAGTTCTACTAATTCAGATGGTGATACGATATGGGATTGGAAGCGTAGATTACCTTATCACAACGAAGAGGATAATTACGGCATTAACGCTCCAATATTGACCTCAACTAAACTGATTGCTCCGACGCAGCTGGGAGAATTTAAGGTGGAAAACAAATTGCTTATGCCCCTTATGACATCAACTGACTTTGAGGACTATAATGAAGCTGACCTTAAATCAGGATGGCATCTGCTTTCCGGCGGAAAAGAAAGCAAATATTGCATTTCAAAATCCTCATACTTGCCCATAAAATTTACGGGAGGATACTTAAATTCCGATGAAGGCAAAGAAAAAGTAGGCTATAACATTCTTTTCACCGACAATACTCTTGAATATACAATAATCGGTATTCAAAAAGGCGATACCCTTACAATAGCAGAGAATATCGGTCCGGTAGCCTATGAGGGTATTATGACGATAGAAGAATTTGCCGAAAAAAATTCAGGAGGACGGCTAGGCGGCTCAATTTTCACATTGGTGTTCGGTATACTCTTTTTAGCTGCCGGATTGTGGATGATGATATCCGGAGGTGGCCGTCGTGAACAACAACAATAACGTTTGGGTAGGCGGAACATATATTTCAAATATTGCTATGAAAAGGATTAACACCAAGCGACTCCTGCAAATGGGAATAGGCGGCTTTTTCCTCTTCCTTTGTCTTTATGGTTTGATCATGGGTTTTATAGACCAAAACGGAACATTACGTGAAGGAAGGATGTCCTATATCGTACTATTGGTTCCGTTTGCGCTGATATTTGCCGCCGGCATAAAAAACAGAAGAAAGGTATATCTTGCTCGCCGCTATGACTCCATCTTTATGTGTGATGTCAATGGTACGGTTACAATCGATGAGATTTCCAGACAAGTTGGAAAACCTCCGTTTAAAGTGCTTTCCGAGCTTGAATGGTTCTTTAGAAAGGGTGTGTTTCGTGACTGCACGCTGCAAAAGCAGGGTATGCCATGTGTGATTCTTTCCGGGAGAGCGGACAGCAAAACAAGTTTTGTCAATGTTGTGTGCGAAAAGTGCAACGGTGTAACGAGACTGCGTGTAGGCACACACGGCAAATGCGAGTATTGCGGCAGCCCAATCTCAAGGCGACATACAATCATATAAAGCGAACTTGTGGAAAGAAGTTTTAAAAAATTTATTTGTAGACTTCAAAACCAAATAGCGATGGTTACCCAATTATTCGATATTTTTTATAATAAGAACAAGGAGAATGTGCCATGAGTATATTCGATAAATTAATAAAATCAACACAGACAGAATCTAATAAAGCGGTGCTTGCTCCCAAAACAGAACTCTTTACTTTTTCGGCATTGCCTGAAAATCTTTTAGAGCTTCAGGCTTTGCCGGAGGCTTCCCTCGATTCTCCGTATAAGACAGCGGCACTAACAGTATGCGCTCTTTGTGCTTATGCCGCTGACAAACAAATCGGTACAGAGATGCTTAACTGGCTACGCGGACCGCGCCCTTTAACCGGTGTTGATATTTCTTTTCTGAATGATAGATTCAGAGGCGAAAAAAATCACCTTCCTTTTTCCTACTTTGTAGGCGCAGTGCCGGAAAACAATTATACACCAACAACGCCTTTTACCGTGAAAGTTGAAAGCAACGCAAATTCCGCTGTGGAGGAAGGCTATATGAAATTGTTCATTCCATGCGGCGGAGCTGACAGTCCTCGGCCTATTAAGCTCCGGCGCAAAGGAGACGGCAAGTGGTTTCTTTGGGAACAATATCTTCTGACTGATATCAGACCTCCCAAAGCCTCTGATCCATGGGCATAGGAAGCCGATAATTAAAAAAATGCGAGTGCCATGTTAGAAAAACTATGTTTATAAAAGGAGGTTTTATTATGATGAGAAAAAGAGTTTTATCACTGTTATTGATCATTGCAATCTGTATTCCTATGTTTGGTATTTTTGCTTATGCCGAGGAGGATGATACCAGATTATACCCTACAGGAAAAGGACAATATATGGAAGACTCAGACTCATCCGGCACACCGGATAGATTACTCCCCGGTCAAAGTTTAAAAATTTCCACTATTACAGTGACCGGTGTAAAAGAGCCGATACATGGTGTGGCTCCTGACAACAATTTCACCGTTGCAGAAAAGGGGCTTACCCAAAAGCCAAACGCCAGCGGTTGGCTGGATGTTGAGGCAGGAAGATGGATGACATCAGCCGATACTTTTCAGGTTGATAAAATGTATGAGTTCAGAGCATTTGTTATACCAAAATCAGGTTATACATTTTCCGATTCAAATATAACAGCAAGTATGAACGGATACGCTACTAAAGTTGCGCTTGGAACAGAGGGTGCCAGATGCGTTAGTTATCAGTTTAAATGTACAGGTTCTTCTGCCGGAACGCTGAAAGAAGCTTATCTTTATGTTGATGCACCAAAAGTAGGAGAAAAACCGGATGAATATGCAGGTACTTCAACTTACGACTATGTTGGCGACAATGTGTCCTGGTCACCGGGCGATGAGGTATTTAAAGCTGGCGTTGCATATACCTGCACCACATTCGTCCGCATTGATTATTTTGAAGGTGTGTTTGATGAAAATGTTAAAGTATACATTAATGATAAGGAAGCCGAAATTGTAGGAAGGAGCGAAGATCTTTTACAGGTTGAGTATACCTTCCCGGCACTTCCCGATGAATCTGTGGGAACGCTGAAAGAAGTTTATCTTTATGTTGACGCACCGAAAGTAGGAGAAAAACCGGATGAATATTCCGGTACTTCAACCTATGACTATGTTGGCGACAATGTGACTTGGTCACCGAACGATGAGACCTTTAAAGCCGGAGTCGCATACACCTGCACGACATTCGTCAGCATTGATTATTTTGAAGGTATATTTGATGAAAATATTACAGTATACATTAACGACAAGGAAGCCGAAATTGTAGGTAGGAGCGAAGACATTTTACAGGTCGAGTACACCTTCCCGGCACTTCCCGATGAATCTCATAGCCATATCTACGGAAGTACTTGGGAATACGATAAAAATTCCCATTGGCATGAATGTGAATGCGGCAATCAATCCGATATAGCTGAGCACAAATTCGACGGCAGTGTTTGTACAGTTTGCGGATATAAAAAGCCAGATTCAAGTTCGGACACAGATTCAGTCACAGGTTCAGAACCAGGGTCAAGCACAAAACCGGAATATAAATTCCCGTTTACAGATGTGCCGGACAACGCATGGTTTAGAGGTGATGTGGAAATCGCACACAAAAACGGACTAATCAATGGCAAAACCGAAACACTCTACTGCCCGGACGACCTTATGACCTATGCGGAAGCCATTAAACTTGCGGCAACTATGAACCAGCTTTATTATGATGGAAAGGTAACGCTGAAAAGTGGAGATACACAGTGGTACAGCACCTATATGGCATATGCGCTTGAAAAAGGTATTATCGCTGAAGATATGTCTTTACAAGCAGATAAAAGCATTACAAGGCGTGATTTTGTAAAAATATTCAGAGCCTCTATGCCTTCATCGGAGTTTCCTGTTATCAATGAAGTTTCAGACGGTAAAATTCCAGACGTTGCAATGAATGCCGACGGCGCTGCACAAATTTATGATTTCTATC
The DNA here is from genome assembly GCA_965151315.1 of uncultured Clostridia bacterium. Lineage (GTDB taxonomy): Bacteria > Bacillota > Clostridia > UBA1381 > UBA1381 > Avimonoglobus. The sequence continues at coordinate 8,829 of CBCTZG010000070.1, read as the reverse complement.
GTGCCGGCATTTTAGTCGGCAGTGATACCTTAGGAACATTTAATCCTGACAGCAACATTGTAAGGAGCGAGGTTGCTGCAATTCTTACAAGAATGTTTGATAATACTGCACGAAAAACAATAACCTTAAAATAAGTATCAAGTAAATGGCGGATATGATGAATGCGATAATGTGCATATTCGTTTGAGAACATTCCGAAAATAAAAACTGTAGCAACAAAGGAATGAAATCAAACTTATTTTGAAGTATCAGCTACAAATATTCCAGAAGAAAGTACGATTGTTTTAGCACTGTACAAAGACAATCGTTTGAAAGATATACAAATAGAAGTATATGAAGGTCATAACATAACATATTTACGTCAGCAGTTGAATATGTTATTGTTAAAATTATGGTATTCGATAATTTGAATACCATGAGACCTGTATGTAATTTTGATATGATATAGGGAAATTAAGAGATTAAATGGAAATGATCTGAGGTGGGTATTTAATTACCCACCTCATTTTATGACTATTGACTTTTTTTAATCAATCTATTATAATTAACTTATATCCAGAACAAATGTTCTGTTTAGGAGGAAATATCATGAGAAGTAAAAATATAGGTTTAATGATGAGTATAAAAGAATTTATAGAAAGCTGCTTTGAAAATGATCATAGAATGCCTACGGTACGAGAGATAGCAAAGGAAATGAATATTTCAACCTCTTGTTCACATCGATATCTTGTTGAAATGGCTGAGAAAAATATGATTTCCTATGTGAACGGTAAAATGTCTACCGATAAAATTGATAAAATGAACTTGCAGACAAACAGTGCTGCTGTAGTCGGTTCAATTCCATGTGGGACACCCGACGAAAGAGAAGCATATATTGAAGACTATGTTCCCCTCCCTATTTCTATATTTGGAGAAGGAGATTTATATATTCTTCACGCACAAGGCGACTCAATGATTTATGCCGGGATCAGTGACGGCGATCTTATTGTTATCAAAAAACAAAATCATGCAAATATCGGAGATATTGTAGTAGCTCTTGATGATGAAAATCGAAACACACTCAAGACGCTTTGCTACAATGAAAAGATGAAGCGCTACTACCTACACCCGGAAAATAACCGGTATGATGATATATATGTCAAAGATCTTGTTATTCAAGGGATAGCGAGTCATGTAATAAAGCAATTATAATATAAAAAGTAATTTGCCGTCTGCCTATGGTATAAGCAATTATTATAACAAACAACTTTAACAGATAGCACTAAAATGTGCTTTTGACGAAAGAGAGGTGCGAAGTATGAAATGGTTATCAAATGCGTCTATTGATGAACTCGGTAACGGTCTTGTTAAAAATTACACAGATATATCAAAGAAGAAAGGATTTTCTGTTGATATAGTTGGATTTGTTACCAAATATTTAAAGCTCCCGATTGTTTATCAAAGATTTGCCGAAGATGATATGTCTAAGCTTGGTTTTATATCTGACGGAAAAACACCGTTGCTCATATTTTCAGCAGGTAAAAGGCTTAAAAAAATATTTCCAAAAGGTACGATTGTAATTGAAGAATTTTTATGCGGTGAGCGTGAGCTTGGACGTCGGAGATTTACAATAGCGCATGAAGCGGCACACTATATTGTAGATAAGAGCCTTTCGATAGCAAGCTTCCACCGTGAATTTGACACAGAACAAACCTATTCAACAAATGATCTGAAAGCAATATTTAATATCAACGAAGCAAATGTAGACCGTCTTGCCGGAGCAATTTTGATGCCGGAATTTATGATAAAATCCTATTTGCTTAAACATAAGCGCGAAATGGGAATTACCGTTTACGACAATTGCTTTATAAGACCTGAAGACAATATCTTTCTTCAAAGAATGGCAAATGCAATGCAGGTATCATTTACTGCCCTCCAAATCAGAATTACACAACTCGGATTATATGAAAAACGAGCACTGAATGAATACATAGAGGAGATTGGGCTTGGAAAGGAAATAACGTAAAATGGGTACTGTTCAACATTTTAGGCAAACGAAAGAATTAACAACAGCAGTTATGGAAAACCTAAAAAAATCCAAAAAAGAAGCAGATAAGCTAACCATAAGGAATATATACTGTCCTTACTGTGGATATCTTGTAGAAAAGGTTTTCTCCGATGTTTCAGGTCACAAACTGGTTTATTGCAAAAAATGTAAGGAAGAGTATATTATTAATTTTGGATATTTTCGCAGGCAACGATTCTTTAATTATTTTAAGACTTTTACTTCGGAAAAGCATAGAAAGATATATTTTCCCGATAAAAACAGAATGAAACGATAATTATTATTAAAACTTAATATTTTAACTTTTAATCGAGCAAGCGGAGAGAATTTGAGTTACTCAAAGGAGACTGCCAAGCGCCGTACAAAGTTTAGGTAAATAATTTATTTTATTTACTTTTACTTGTGCGGCGCTTTTTTATTGCCCGATTAGCTTTGTACAGCGTTAAAGGTTGCATACGCAAAACCTCCCTTGCCACAGGGAGGCTTTTTTATGTGCAATAAATGGGAATGTTACATTGCCAAATATCCGTAATCCTCAATTTGAAATTTCAAACAAATTTTTAAATTGAAAGGATTACGAAAAATGAATAATTATAAAAAATCTAATTATGCAATCAATAAGATTCGCAAAGGAATTGTTTACAGAAATGCTGACGGAAGCATTCTGGAAGTTACATATGAAAAAATAGCAGCGGAAAATCCCAATTTCACAGCCGCGGATTTTGAAAAATTAAAGCAACTTTCAGATCAACTTTACCATGAGGAAGAAAAATCCGATAATTTACAAGCTCATTATGTAAAGGCATCTCTTGATGAATTTAATTCCAATATTTGTGCATCAACTCTAAGCACAGAAGATGAATTAATTTTAAAAGAAAGTGAAAACTTATTTGTTGAAAAATTTCAAAAAGCTATTGATACGCTACTTACACCTATTCAAAAAAAGCGCTTGTATTTAAATTGCTTTAGGAAGATGTCAATCAGAGAAATTGCAAAAATCGAAGGTACACACTACACAGTTGTTGCTGAAAGTATTAGGCGAGCAAAAAAGAAATTAAAAAATTATTTGATAAATTTCTAAAAACACCCCTACAAACGCCCTGTTTTTTTCCATATAAGTGAGAGGACAATTTTCAATAACCTGAATAGGTTCTCAAAATTGAATTATCAATCCTTTCATCTTATTTAACTGAACCTTGAAAATTGAATAAGTCATTCATCAGGTACGTTCCCGATTGAAAGAGCTGTGCAGACTGAGCGCCATGACCTGTTACTTTTTACCCTTTCTTAATTAAATGTCAATTAGACAGAGAGCGATAAATCAGATTTGCAAGTTGTGATTAGCTATCAACAGCGCGACGAGAGCAATCGGGGTTAATGATACTTCTGTAATTCGCAGCTCGGTCACAATGAAGACGGAGAGGTTAGATTCCTATGGAGCGATGAAAGCTGATCGCCGCTTGATGACTTCCCTGCCCGGGGTGTCGAGGACAAATAAGGGCTATACATAAATATTAGAAATGAGGTATTAGATATGTTAAAAGAAGATTGGATTTTTCGCAGAGGAGATATATACCTGGTTGAATTGGAACCAAGAATAGGCTTCGTGCAAAGCGGCACTCGTCCCGTAATTGTCCTTCAAAATAATTGCGGTAATTTCTTTGCTCCTACTTTAATTGTTGCTCCTTTATCGTCCAATATTTACAAAAAAAGAGATTTACCAACTCACTATTATCTTAACAATGACAGCGTATTGTATCCGTCAATTGTTTTGCTTGAACAAATTACAACAATAGATAAGCGACAAGTACATAAATATATTGGCAAAGTAAACCGCTTGGAAATGGATGCAATCAGTGAATGTATTGAAAAAAGTTTGGGACTTTATATTCCTGAAGAAATGGAAGCGCCGTAATAACGCATAGGACAAAGTTTGATAACCGTTATCTGTACACCTACAGATAACGGTTTATATTTTGGAAAGAAAGGAGAATCCTAATGGAAAAATTATATACAAGAAAAGAAGCAGCAGATTATTTGGGAATGAGTATTACTACGCTTGATACAGCCAGAGCAACTGGAGCAATATCATTTGTTCAGTACGTTCCCAATGGCTGTGTTTATTTTACCAGCGAAGCGCTGCAAGAATATATCGCAAAATGTACTCATCGTGCATTGCCGCTTGAAAAAAGGGAAACCCTCCGTAAACAAAGATCACGCTAAGTAGCTTGTCAAGTCCCTGGTTCTTTTTATTGGATACTCATATAATGGTTCCAACATCTGAGCCATGGCAATGATGTGACTAAAGTTTATAGGAGGAAAATATATGAGTAAAAAATCAAAATCCAAACAATTTGGCACCGTAATAAGAAGTGGAATTGAATATTACAGAACAAGGATCAGAGATCAAGAGGGCAAGCGAATCACATTGTATGCAAGGACAGTGGATGAACTGTGTGAGAAGATTGATGAAGTTAAACAACTGATTGAAAACAAAACATTTTGCAGAACTACACCTACTGTAAAGGAATATTGCGAAAAATGGCTGCTAATGCAGTCAGCAAATGTCAGACAAACAACTCTTATTGACTACACTTCAAAAGTTAAGAACTATATTATAAAACCGCTTGGGAATATGCACATAGCTGATGTGACTCTTGACGATATTCGCATGGCTCTTGTGCCTGTTTCAAAGAAATCGGCATCTGTATATAAATCAGTAAATATACTATTCAAATGTATCTTCACTGCGGCAAAAGAAAGTAATGTTATAAAAAATAATCCGACTGCAAATCTTTCTTCCACAAACGGCGGTATTCCTCAAAAAGATAGGATACCGCTTACAGATGAGCAAGTGGATAAACTGATTAGCGCACTAAAAAATCTTCCACCATATGTATTTGTAATGCTAGGGCTATACGCAGGACTTAGACGTGAAGAAATTCTGGCGCTTCAATGGGATTGTGTATATTTAGATACTCCTGCTCCGTATTTGACCGTTTGCAGAGCTTGGCATACGGAACATAACAGACCAGTGATTCTTACGGAATTAAAAACTCCGGCAGCTCACAGAGATATTCCACTTCCAGATTGCTTGGCTGATTGTTTGAGAGAAGCAAGAGAAACATCAACATCCGAGTATGTTATAGCAAACAAAGATGGAAATCCATTGTCATATACACAATTTCAACGCCTATGGGCATACATTACTACGAGAACCACGAAAGAACGCTATTATTATAAATATGAAAACGGAAAACGTATCAAACATACCGTAACGCCTGTGCTCGGTGAAAAAGCGGCTCATAACGGAAAAGTTGTTTACAGTCTGGATTTTGAAGTAACTCCGCATCAGCTCAGACATACATATATTACAAATCTAATTCATGCATCTGTTGATCCGAAAACGGTTCAGTACCTTGCAGGACACGAAAACAGCAAAATTACGATGGATATATATGCAAAGGTGAAATATAACAGACCGAACGAGCTTGCAGGGATATTAGACAGTACATTTTCCCTGTGGAATGACAATTTCGATGAACAGGTCGGTATGGTTTAAAATGAAAGAGGTGATTTACAATGCCAAGGAAGAAAGAAACAATTCCCGAATATAAATCTGTAACGTATAGCGGAAATACATATTATCGGACAAGAATAAAAGATGCTGATGGAAAGCGTGTTGCAATTTACGGTTCAACTTGCAAGGAATTATATGAAAAAGTCAAAGCAGCTCAAAGAGAAGTGGACGACATAAGCTTCCGTAGAGAAAATCCAACCGTAAAAGAGTATTGTGAAAAATGGTTAGAGATGAAGTCTGCTACCGTAAAGCCTCAAACCTTACGTGGATATAGACTTACTTTACAAAAATATGTTATAACTCCAATCGGAGATATGTATATAGATGAAGTTACCTTAGATGACCTAAAATTGATGATGGTTCCCGTATCTAAAATGTCTTCGGCAGTTTACAGTACAGTAAATATGTTGGTCAAATGTATTTTTTATTCTGCCGAAGCGAATCAGCTGATTGACTATAATCCATCTGCTGCACTATCACCAAAAGGCGGGAAATCAAAAAATAAAAAAGATGCACTAAGTGATGAACAAGTAAATGTGTTGCTTAATACAATAAAAGGACTCCCTCCGTATGTATTTGTTATGATTGGATTATACGCAGGTCTTAGGCGTGAAGAAACTCTTGGACTTAAATGGGATTGTGTCTTTTTAGATGAAAGCACTCCTTACATTACGGTTCGCAGAGCTTGGCGCTCGGTAAACAATCGTCCCGTTGTAAGTGAGGAACTGAAAACTCCCGCCGCCAAACGTGATATTCCTATTCCTAAATGCTTAGTAGATTGTTTAAAAGAAGCGAAAACAAAGTCAATATCCGATTATGTTATAGCAGACAGTAAAGGTGAGCCGCTTTCTTATTCTCAATTTCAGCGTGTTTGGAAATATATTGAGGTGCGAACTGCAAAGGAAAGAAAATATTATAAGTATGTAAACGGACAAAAAGTAGTATGCACCATACACCCTGAACTCGGTTCTCATCAACATAACAATCCTAAACTGATATATTCTTTGGATTTTGATGTTACTACACATCAGCTTAGGTATACATACATTACTAATTTAATTTATTACGGCATTGATCCAAAGACAGTACAGTACCTTGCAGGACATGAAAACAGTAAAACTACTATTGATATTTATGCAAAAGTAAAGTATAATAAACCTGAAAAACTAATTAGTGTTGTTAACAAGGCTCTAAATAGACAGGCAAGTACAATATGTTTTGAAAATGTTGCTGGGGACAAAAACGGGGTTAAACCTCAGAGGGATACCTCTGAAACCCAGTAATATCAATGGTTTCCAAGCTTTAAGTACAAACGAGTACGGCTTAAAGGCAGCACGCCGCGCGCCGCAGTTCTCCAAGAGATAATCTGTGTGCTTTTCACGGCTATCGAAAACCTTTATTTACGGGGTTTTTGGCGTACTCAGTTGGACTGAAAAGCGGCCAATCTGTATAACAGAATTAAAAAGAGATGTTTTTCTTTTGAAAAACATCTCTTTTTTATGATGATACCCAAAATATGAATCGAAATAAAAAACAGAAGCGCCGTTCCTGCCCCGTAAAGGGGCTGGCCGTAAATGCGCATCTGAGAAGATGCGCATTTACCGGCTGTCTAAGCGGCATTTTAGCACATATTATTCGTTAATCAGAACCACATTGCCGTTGCCATCCCAGCCTACACCTGCGTCAAACGCTTCGGCTATAAACCGTACTGGGACCATAGTGGTGTCGTCAATGAGCTGCGCCGGAACGTCTACCGGAAGCGATACGCCATTTTTGTACATCTCTGACGCGCCTATGCGGATCTGTATGCTGATATTGCCCCGTGTTGAAGTTATGGTGTTTGTCGTCCCATCCCAATCGACTGTGGCGTTCATTGCCTCAAAGATAGATCTAAGCGGAACAAGCGTACGGCCATCAATAATTTCAGGATTTTTCCCATATTTATCGAAAGAAATTCTTTTCCCATTATAAAGCACATTAACCATGGTATTAACGGAATTGTCCGTTAAATACGATATCGTGTTTTCCTGGCATACCTTTGCCGCTTCGGAGCCTGCGGTACAATAAATAATGGCATTTGGAGACCCGTCTAGAATACCGAGGCTTAAATAGGCTACGGTATCCGGGATATACACCCCTTTCAGCGACGTACATCTTTCAAACGCCGCGTCAACGTCCTCCGTACCATATGGCAAGATGACCTCTTCTAACGATGTACATTCTGAAAATGCATGGTTTCCCACCTCTTTCAGCGAAATCGGCAGGATAATGTTTTTCAGTGACGTGCAGCCGTAAAAGGCTTCCATCCCTAAGGTGGTCACCGTCGCAGGCAGTTCTACGGATGCCAGGGACGTGCAGCCGGCAAACATATAATTCCTGACCTCTTCAAACCCATAGGGCAGACGGGCGCTCTGCAGCGACACGCAGTCTCGGAACATGCTGGTGTCCACATTCTTCAGGCTGGTACACGCACTCATATCTGCGCTTACAAGGCCGCTTTTGCCAAAAACACCACTGCCCGTGGTTTCAAGCGATGCAGGGAAGTTGATGCTTGTCAGCGAGCTGCAGTTGCTAAAGGCGGCAAAGCCAATCTTTTTCAGCGTCGAAGGAAGGGTAATATTTTTCAGGTTCTTACATCCGGAAAATGCCTGATCCGCAATCTCTTCAACCCCATCCGGCAAAACCACCGTTTCCAGCGTGTCCGACCCGTAACACATTTTATGGATCACCTTAACCGTTGCCGGGAAGGTAACGGATTTTATGATGCCATTATTAAAATATTCATCGGCATTATTATCACAGGTTACCTCCGTCACCGGCACACCGGCCAGCGTATCGGGGATGACAACGTCCTCGGCACTCCCGTTATACCCCGTGATAACAGCATGGTTTTCCACAAGCTGGTATTCCCAGTCGCCCTCTGTCAGCGCAGACGCCGTCATGGACATCCCCAGCGTGATCAGTGAAAAAAGCAAACCAATTACTAATTTTTTCATAATGATTATCCTTTCTTTGAAAAGTGGAATATAAATACTAATGGCAAACGTAAAATGGCCCGCGCGGACCAGGCCAGATATTACCTTTTCTTAATAATTATACAGCGCAAACCTGGATTTGTCAATAATCCATCCAAAAGGCGCTATCCTGCTTATTGTTATGCTACAATACATATTGGACAGTTGAATAAAAAGGATGAAAGATCCGG
>CBCTZG010000069.1:0-15154 GCA_965151315.1 uncultured Clostridia bacterium | reverse complement strand
TCACCACCCATTCCATGTTGATGCACCAGCAAGACGCCTTTTACGGTTTCCGTTTCCGGGGAGACGTACATTTCCCAGATACTGCCGTTAATCAATTCCGCCTGCTTAACCCGATAGGCCTCTCCCAGCGCCTGCATGTTCTTATCCCATACAAATACCTTCAAGCAGCGGGTATACGCGCTGTAGTCGGACAGCTCCGTCATTTTGATCGTATCCGTCACCGTATTCATCCCGTGCTCCGCCACCGCGTGGGTCTGCTGGACATAGTCCAGCCGGCCTGTGATGGAATCATATACCGCCAGATACATCTCCACCGGCTCTGCCGTTTCTTCCGGATTATAGATCTGGGCTGTAACCGTCAGTTCTCCAGGAGAGACATCGCTGACGGGGAAACCATCCCGGTCTGTTACCTCCAGCCTGACCACGGAAAAGGTATCCACCGTGGAGACCGTTGTTGTAAACAGCTGGAATACATGGATATTCTTATCAGTCGTGGCAAACATTTTCCCGTTATGTACATACATAGTATAAATCTGCCCCAGCCCGGAGAAGGACTTCACCGCTGTATGATCGCTTTTTTTGTAGATCCCCAGCGTTCCGCCCTGGGTTCCCACAGCGTAATAGTCGTCGTTCAGATTTTCTACCGACAGCGCTTTATCGTTTGAAATCGCTGTGACCACCGGCTGGGCCGGGTCAGCGAAATTGATCAGGAACCGTTTTGCGGTTTCCCCGGATGAACAAACCATGATAGCCTGACTGGCGCCAATCAAATCGATATCGTTGACGGACCCAAGCCCGGTCGGGTCTGGAAGTACATCAATGTCTCTGTACTGCTGTGTAAAGCTGACGCTGCCATCCTCCACCTGCATATCGCTGATCGCCAGCTGGTATCCGCCCTGACCCGGCTTGACCCCGTCTATGGTTTGGTCCGTTCTGCTTACATAGCAGAGCCGGTACAGGCTGTCTGAAATCTGTTCGATCACAGGCGCGAATACGCCGTATTTGGCGGGTGTCCTGCCCAGCTCCTGTATACCGCTTTCAATATCGGATACATCATATACCGCGCAGAACCCGCTTGTATCCTGCCGCGCGTAGAACAGGTAATCCCCCAGGATCTCAACTGTACCAAATTTACCGCCGCCTGGGCCTACCGCCAGCACTGTGCCCGCCGTACCCGTCTCGTCTTGGGGCAGTTTGCCGTCCTGGCCGATTTTATAGTATTTTAAAATCCGGGTTTTATCTTCACTGCTTTCATTCCGCTTCTGCGAAACAAACAGGTATCCGTCCTTAATTTGCAGCTGGTTATTGAAAATGTCCGCCTGGATATCCGTGCAGACCTGATACGGCGTCAGCGCGGAATAGTCCGTCGCATCCGTGATGTCATAGACCACCAGAGCGGTGCCGGCATACGCGGTATACAGATACGTCCTGCCGTCCGCGGCAGTCATGCTGACAGCGTCCACAATCCGGGCGCCCTCCTGGTAACTCGGGATACTGCCCAGCTGGATCATGCCGTCGGGATTGCTGCCCTGGGCAATGGAAATGGTAATTGTATCCGTTGCCGCCAATTCCGTTTCAACCGAATCCACCAACCGCATCAGCTTTGCCGAGGCGGTATATTCTCCCGGCTCCAGTCCATCCAGATCCGCAGAGAAGCGATTGCCGCCTACCGTGGCGGTATATTCCTGACCGTCTACCATTACCACTACCCGGTCTGTAGCGGGGAGGTATCCATCTACTGTCCCCGCGAGCACTGGCTTAACATCTTCTGTTATGCCGGAATCAATGGAGATCGCGGTATTATATTCATACAGCACAAAGGCCGATTGGAATGCCCCATACAGGAATCCGGCATATACGCCCATTTGGTAGGCCGAATTGTCCGGTACAATGGTCCGTTCCTTGCTCAGTGTACCGCCGGAATATTGGTATACGTCAACTTTCTTGTCCTTGGTGGTCAGGAAAAGCCTGTTCCCATCCGCAAACACACTGGTACCCTGCCCGTCTGAGCCGTTGTCCGTTATTTTCTTCGGAGCCTCGGGCGCGGACACATCGATCAATTCCAGCTCGTTTATACCGTTTTTGTTTCCGCCCTCCACAATCGCGATAATATTTTCGTTTAGCGCGTCAATGTCATAAACGGAATCGCCGGCCGTTTCAAAAGCGGTCCCCGTGGGCTGCCCCTCATATACAGTGCTGACCTTGTACGCGCCGTCCGCGATGGTGACATCCCGGATGGACAGGAAATACTGGTTCTCCACCGCGCCGGCAAATTTTGCCCGGTTTGTTCCAAATATTCTGTACTTGCCGCCGCCCAGATCTGCCACAGAAATCGCGTATGTAGCGATCTGCTCCTTAACCTCCCAGTCCGGCTGGTACAGGTTTTCCATGGTGGGCTGGATGGGGGTATCCGTCGTCAGCTTGACAGGGTTTTTCACGTCGCTGATATCATAGATATTTACAGACGGAATACTCAGATTCGTAGCGCTTGTAGACAGCGCAGATACAAACATCAGGCCATCCGCCGCCTTGATGGTTCCTGTAGCGTAGCTATCCTGGCTGCTCCAGTTGGGTTTGGACGGCAGTGTGCCGTCCGCATTGATCTGATAAAGCTCTAACTTACTTGTAGCGTTATTCAGCACATACAGGCAGCCGTCCGCCGCGTACAGCCGTTCATTGACCCAGCTTAAATCACGCATGGTAATGCTGGGCAGGTCTTGTATCTCTTTGGGTTGCTGCGGATCGGTCACATCCAGTACCGTCAGTCCGCCGCCGCCTACCGTATTCCGCCCTACATAGGCATACATTTTATTCCCGACCGTTGTCATTGCCGCATCCGTGATCCGTCCCTTCACCGTATCATCCAGCGTATACGCTGATACAGCGTCGTCATACGCCGCGGCGGAAGCCTGCAGCGGCACGGCGCTGACGCAGGACGCCGCCAACGCCATTGTCAAAATCCACGCCGCCAGCCTTTTCCCGCTCCATTTCATAAAGCAACTCCTCCTGTCATCATTGGTCTGCCTGGGTAAGAGATCCCAGGTGCTTAGCATTTTATTCTACATACGTCGCTTCATTTTCTACATCAACGACTTCATTCTCCACATCGCTGAAGGTGTTCCCCTTCAATACGATATTTTCTGTCATTGTCCCGGCAAGATTCTGGCCTGCCTTGGCAATATCCTTGTCATACGCGCCGCCTACGGAGATGCCTCTGTCCATCTTTTCAACGCGGTTATCCTCAATGTTAACAGCCTTCATACCAGTTAAGTTGCTGTTCATGGGCTGCCGCGCGAATACTACCGCATAAATCCCGTTGATGTCCGGCGCTTCCGTTTGACTATAGGGCTCAGGGATCGTGTCGCCGCCGACGATCAAATTATCCCGGAGGTCATAGCCGTACACAATCACATTGGACGGATCCGGCGTTTCATACGATGCCTGGACGCCGATCCCGTTCACATGGGATTTCGTGGAAAATCCCTTGGATTGGTTTTTGCTCATCCGATTAAAATAGGAAAAGTTGATTCTTGCCTGTGTATCGTCCAGCTTGTAACAGGTGTACCCAAATACACCTTCTACATCCACCAGGTTATTTTCGCTTACCACGCAGTCGTAGCAGTCACCGTACAGCCACAGTCCTTTCGCGCCTGTGTTTGCATAGTTATTGTAAATCGTCGCGCTGTATGCCGCGATCGTAAATACAAAATCGCTGGTTTCATCCGGGATCACGTCCCATTCGCCCTCGATGGTCATCGTTTTGGACGCCTCATCCAAGGACAGGACACGCCTGCGCTGTCCTAACCCCTTTCCAGCTGTAATTACAATGTCCCAGCCGTCTCCGTACGCCGCGTCCAGATACCAGCCCGCGGTTTCCGATCCCAGCGGCTCTCCTTTCGAATTCAAGTACGGATCTAAGGTAACCGTATTCGGCGTGGCGGAAACCACGTTTCCAGCCAGACGCTCACCTGCGCGGTATACTTCTGTACAAACAAGCTCGCCGTCGTTGCCCCCCGGCATACCTGTGTTTCGGATAACATTATCCGCTACATAGCTGTAGCCCCGCATAAAGATCCCCTGTGTATTGACGACCTCCGCGCCGAACTCCCAGTTCCGGTTCATGGTATTCCCTTCTATAATAGAATGGCTGGTAATGGTGGAGAGGTTATTGGTCGCGGTCGTGTAATGGTTGTTTAATACATATGCGTATTTACCCAAATAGTTGGATGTATTGGTCATCTGATTGCCATAGTAGATATTATTTTCAAACAGTGAATGGCTCTTGCAGACGGCGACTACACCGTAGCCTCTGCCGGTGGCGTGTTCTGCCCGGATCATGGGTGCCCACAGCCGGCAGCCTTTCATAAAGATATACTGGGCTGTCCGCAGCGACATATTGCTGATATTGTCGCCCCAATTTTCTCCCAGCCAGAAGTAAGTGTCCGGAACACCCTGGTCTGGAGCGTCGTCCAGGAAAAATCCCATGTTCATGAACCCGATCCGGCCCAAAAGCCGGCCCTCATCCTTGGTGCCGATGGCCTGCTTAGAAGCTACATCTTCTCCCTTGTAGGCATAAATCAGCTTGGATTTTTCCATGCCGTCTCCCAGAAAGACAACCTTCGCGTCCATTTGCAGGCCGCAATGCTTGTATTCGCCCTCTGGGAAATACACCACGCCGCCACCTGCGGCATGGGCATCGTCAATCGCCTTCTGGATGGCCTCTGTAGCGTCTATAGCGCCTGTGTTGTCCGCGTTATATGGTGCCTGTGTAATGTCAATTTTATTATCCCAGGCAAATTCATCCGCCCACGGCATATCCAGGCCGTAGGGATCGTAAACCTCATCCTTTACCGTGATTTTCCCATAGGTTTCACCGCAGCGGTTCCACCGCTCCCCGTCATTGGTCACATAAACCTCATAGTCGCCGCTGGCTACGTCCGCGCCGATATACGCCTTTACCTGGAACGGATTGATCGCCGTTACTTCCAGGTTGTATGTATTCGCGTCATTAACCAGCGCCACGCCTGTTTTCAGCGGGCCGCCGAATTCCGCCTGAGCAAAATTTCTCCCGTTTACGCGGATAATATCATTTTTTTCCGCCACGTCCCGGTCTACCCAGGTGAGCCTTGCATTGTTCACCGCGATTGGCGCGCTGTAGCCTGTACTGTTTTTGATATAGGCGGTAAATACCCCTGGGGTGATATCCTCCGGCATCACGCAGGTAATACTCTGGGCAGCCGCGTCGCTCTGCACGATAGTCAGCTGCGCCGCCCCCTCACCTGGCTCCGCCGCATTGGACACGCCCGGCTGAATATACACCTCGCCGCCAAGATTCTCGCCAAAGAAGCTGATCAGGGAACCCGGCTCTACGGCGTCTGTCACCTTGATGACAGCCGGATAGCCCTCCCCGGCATTCTCAGCCGGTGTATAAGCTTCCGTAAACGTAACAGCCGTATTTTCGGCGGGATCATATTTGCTGGTGGCGATAAATTCCGCCTCCTCGTCCAAGGTCATGGCGTAACCAGCATCCAGGATGGTGCAGACCTGCGCCCGGGTGGAAGGTTCCTGGGGCGCGAAATGCGTTTCATCCATACCGCTGATCAGCCCCAGGGCATAGGCTTCATAGACATACGGCTTCGCCCATTCTGTGATCTCCCCGTCGTCCGCAAAGGCAAACCCCGCCTGGGCGCTGCCTGTAATGCCCAGATATTCCATCAGCTGCACGGTGATTGCGGCCATTTCTTCTCTGGTGATATACGAGTCCGGCTTGAATGCCTCATCCGTGACCATTTCTTCCGGAATGAAGCCCAGCACATACGCAGTTTCAATATAATCCGCATACCATGCCTCAGCCGCCACATCCGTAAACCGATATTTATACCGCTCCATAGCTGGCGTAGCCATTCTGGCCGCGATGGAAACAAATTCCGCCCTTGTGATATTATTCTCCGGCAGGAATTGGTTGTTCCCTGCGCCTGCTACATATCCCAGGCTGTTCATCCTGGCGATGGCGCTTTCTGCCCAATGCCCTTTTGTGTCGTCAAAGCTGCTCTCTGCCGGCGTTTCTTCTCCGTTTTGCTGCCCGAACACTTCGCTTTCAGTCAGCGCCGGCGGCACCTTTGTGGTATCATATTGATAGTTTGTATCTACAATAAACATCCCGCCGGAGCAGGCACAGTAGATGTACTGCCCTTCCTTAACCACCGCGTAGATCTGAGACTGCACGACCGTTTCCGCAGTTTTGGCAGGATTCTTAACATCATTGACATCAAAAATCATGGCCTTGCTGGAATAACCGCCGACATACAACTTGCTGCCCTCTAAAAACAGCCCGTTGGGGCGGCTGGCCGCTTCATCCACTGCGGAAACCAGGGTTGGGTTGGCCTTATCCGTAATGTCAACCACGCCTAAAACCGAATTATCCGCTATGTAGAGGTAGTTTCCTTCCACAATGATATCATTGACATAGCTGATTTTATCCAGCTGTGCGGCAGCCACGTTTTTGATATCTTCCAAATTTGATATATCGTATATATAGAGCACATTATTTGTTCCAATACTATACAGATAATCGCCCTTGATATACCCGTTCATGGAGTTCTGCCCCATATTCACTGCGGCGATCTGCTGCGGCGCCTCTTCTTTGGTTACATCAAAAACCGTAATATTTCCGCCGCCGAATATGCCCAGCCGGTTACCGTCAATATTCATTCTTGTGGCGTTGGCCTGGACCGCGTCGGTCTTCATCAGAAATACATCCGCCGGGTCTCCCACATTATATGTCAGCATCTGTCCGCCGCCGACTATGTATAGGATATCCCCCCGTTTTTCTACAACCCGGGTATCAAACTCTGTTTCGATCGTATTGATGTGCTTTAAATTTTCTTTATCCGCCGTGTCGATAATCTGTACGCCGGCATTCCCGTCCGCATAGTAAACGATATTGTCGTCCACCTGCAGCTCCCAGCCGCGCTGCTTGCTCGCAAAAAATGTAAAGCTGGTTTTAACCATGGCAAGGCTCTCCATACCCGACAGGAGCACAATGGCAGCCAGTAACAATGAAACCATTTTTTTCATGCTTTTCTCTCCTCCGCCCGCATACCAGCAGGTGTGTATAAATTTTTACATATCCTCCTTGATGATGAACACTTCTCTTGTCGTCATATTTCTATTGCTGATCATCACGCTGTTTCCTGTAGTGCCTGTTGGGCCGGCAGAAGGTACAAGCGCGTCCGCCGTTACCTTGGTGACGTTAACCTTGCCGTTTTTGTATTCCACCAGATAATATCCCGCATTATTTTCAATATAGCTGGCATATACGGAATTCCCGCCGTCCAGGGTGAGGGCGATGGTGTTCGGCCCCTTGGCAATACATCTGCCATATATCTGCGTCAGCCCCATGTCATAGTCGCCGGTCACAATCGGGTTGGATACATGCGGCTGCTTCCGGGCGTATTTATCGTGATAGATTACGGCGTCTGTATCCGCTGTAGCCCCCGCGTCGCGGAAGGTAAAAATCAGCTGTGCAGCCCGCGTTTCACCGGTCACCGAATCTGTGACAATCCGGGCCATATCCCCTACCTGCAGATCATCAAAAAAACCATCCTCCAATGAACAGGTATAGGTTTTTTCCGCGCCGGAAAGGATCCCTGTGACGGCAGTCACGACTTCCTCACTTTCTTCGTCGTACATTTCATATTTATTGGTAATCACCGTCAGTTCCTGCTGGCTTTCCATATTGACCGTGTTTTTTCCCGCTTCAGCCACTGCGGCGCCGATGATATTGTCAAAGCTGATATCATACAGCTTCCACGTCATCCGTGTCCCGTCCGTAAACTTTTTATCCGAAATAGAATATTTATCCCGGTTCCCAATCTCCTCCAGGGAAGGCACGTTAAAGACCACCGTATCATCCGTATACAAATACTTGTACGCATATTTATGGGCCCGGATGTCCCCGTCCGTAACCGTCCCGTTATACGTCAGCTGATCCTCTTTGGTCTGGACTGGGTTCGTCGGGACTTCTTCAGACACAGCCTTCAGGCCAGACAGCCGGCCTTCACTATCTAATTTGAATTTTACCAGCTGGGGCCGGAACGTCCCCTCCGGGAACAGCAGGCCGTCTGCCAGCAGGTCCTCTTGGCCCCGCAGGTAGCTGTCATTCAGCTTCAGCTTTTCCGCCACTTGGCCGCTTACAAATACCCCTTCTTGGGAGAATACCTCGAAATACGCATTTTGGGTGAGCTCGTCAACATACAGCTTTTTCAGGTAGCCATACAGCTCATCACCTGAAAGGTATGTAAACCCGCTGATCATGCTGTCCTTATTCAGATAGAATATCCCGTTCAGCCCCGCCTTGATCTCCATTGCCAGATCATTGGTCTCGCTGACGGAAATGTACCGCGGATCAACCGCATACTGCGTTCCGTTGATCGTGACCGTCATTTCCTCATCGTTAACCACGCCTGTAACTTTTCCCTCAATTGGAGCATAGTCCGAAACAACAATCACTGTATATGACCCCGCGTTGGGATCCTGGGGCTGGAATACCGACAGGACACTGTTTGTCTGGATGGTTGAAATATCGACTTCATAGCTGTGCGAATTCAGGATAATCGTATCCTCCTCCGCCTCCAGCGCTTCATAGCCATATTTGTCGTAAATCACCTTTGCGCTGGTGTCAACCCCTGTAACAAAATAGGTCAGATACTCATAGACCAAAACAATATCATATTCACCGTCACTGTCGTTGTCAATCAGCTCTATATAGCCATTGTCCAGCTTTAAGTCTTCCTCATCATACGACGCCAGCTTCTGGTAATTATAAATCACACTTGCGTTTCGTTCCAGCTTCAGGGTCCGGGTCCGATTGGAATCCATGGGTTCATATTCAATGCTGTATATATCCGGCACAGCGCCGATTTCGTTATAGCTGATCCGCAGATCCGTATTTTTCGCATGTTTCGTGATGGATATCAAGGTATAAGCATTGTCATCATCCTCGATGGCCATAGCGCGGATTCTATATCCAAGATAGCTGTCCGCATTGGTTTCACCTGTGTAAACGTTTTGTCCGTCCAGAACTACAATGCCATCCGGGCACTGGTCCGGCGTCCGGATCCCGGTAAATTTTGTCTGCTCCACAATGCCCTCCAGCTCTACCGCGGAGTACAGCTTATAGGCAAGCGTTTCTCCTTCCTCTAATGTCCTGTCGGATAGATTCATCTCAAAGGTAGGAGCAAGCAGCGCGTTAAACAGCATTCGATTGATCTGCTCCGGGGTATAGCCCGTTTCCGCTATAGCGCCGACACCGTCGTCGAGACCTACGCTTGCCGCCACGCTGGAATAACCTACAGACCAGCCGCCTGCATACTGCACATTCAGCTCGTATCCCAGGCAGCGCAGAAGGATCGCCGACGCCGTTTCCGGCGTCAGCATCTCGTCGGGATAAAAGCGGCCCTTATCGTCGCCGATGGCATATCCCTGCTCCGCACAGACTGTAATTTCCTTGTAGTACCGATGCGCCGTGGAAACGTCTCTAAAATAGAGCGTCTGCCCGGTATAATCTGTATCCAGCCGCATCAGCTCCGCGACAATACCGCAGAACTCCCCTTTGGTGATGCTGTCTTTTGCGTCAAAATCCACATGGATTCCCAGCGCCTCCAGCGTATCTGAATAATACGTGTCGTAATCATCCGCCGCAGAAGCCATACTTTGTACAAAAAACGCTGAAACACAGATGCATAAAAGCGTTATCAGTTTCTTATACATATTTTTCTCCCTCCGCTTTTAATAATTCAGGATACTATAGATCACTTGTGCCGCCATGGCCCTTGTAACCTGCTCCTTTGGCCGGAATGTATTATCCTCAAAGCCCGTCAGGATCCCTGCGGCGCTCAAAGCGGAAACGGCCTCGGCAGCATACCCGCTTACAGTATCCATATCCGCATATCCAGCCGGTTCTGCCGGACTGATTTCAGCGCCCATAGTCCGCATCGCATCATAAACAAGCTTTGCCAAATCTTCCCGGGTGATGTCCAGCCCGGTTCCAAACAGATCCTCGCTGACGCCATTAACCAGCTTCAGCTTGTGTGCTGTCGCCACATAGCTATAATACCATCTGTTCTTTTCCACATCGGTAAATGGCGCCTCCGCAGTGTAATCCACAGCGCCGTAAGCGGAAACGATCATTTTCACAAATTCCTCACGCTTGACATTGACATCCGGCATGAACTCCGTGTCTGTGATTCCCTCTACAATCTTCTTTTCAGCCAGTGCGCATACCGCTTCGAAGTACCATGCGTCAAAGCTTACATCCTGAAACGGATTGTTCTTTTCCAGATCCAGTACCTCATCGGGGATCACATCCTCCGGCTTTATCTCTTCCGCAGGGCCGCCGCCTGCAAATATAGGCAGACTAATTCCGCCGCCACCGCCGGAACCGCTTCCTCCGCCAGAGCCGCTCCCTCCGCCGGAGCTGCCGCTTCCTCCGCCGCCGCCAGGCTTCGAATTTTTATATTCCTGCAGCGCCGCGTCAAAGGCTGTTGCTAAGGCCGCATAGGTCTGGGGATCCTTTTCCAGAAATTTTTCGATGACTGACTGCTGCCCGGTTGTGTCCAGCGCCGCATATTCGGTCATACTCTGCGTACGCAGGCCCATCTCGGCCCCATGCTTCTGGATGATTTGATCCGCAACCACCGCGCCGTACTGGGCCTGCCTAACATACTCTACTGCGGTTCCCTGCCGGATCGCCTCAGAAACCGCTTCTTTGGTTGTGAAGCTCTTTTTGCACAGCCAGCTTTCATACAGCTTCAGCTTCATGGCTTCGGTGAGTTCCCCGTACAGCGCGCCGAACTGCAGTTCCAGCACATCTGTATTGGCTTCCAGAATCGCCTCCATATTGCCTGCCGATGCGGTGTTGATCTGCTCCAGCGCGGCTTTTACCGCATGGTCCTGATCCATAATTGCTTTCTGCTTGCTCACCTGCTCGTCAAAGGCTGTGTTCAGCGCCGCGATATCCGCATAAGCCTTCCCGGCAATCGCCGCGGCCACTGCCTTTTGATAAGGCTCCTCCAACTGGTTGTACGTCTCCGTATTCAATCCGTATACGTTTTTATACTGTGCGTCTTCACTGATCGCGATGGCGTCAAACGTATCCGCGGTGGCATTCTCCATCGCGGCCAATGCCGCCTGGATGGTTTCAGCGCTATAGTAGGATACCGATCTGGTGCCAGAGAGCACCCCGGCGCCAGTCATTGCGGCAAAGATCGTGTAATTTTTCCCCTCCTCACCGGAAACCATTGGATACGCGCAGTAAAAACTGCCGTCCGCATTGGATTCAAATACATTGACATAGTCCAGCTCCGTGTCATCCGGCGCGGGCTTATATACAGCTATAAATACATCCTGTTTCGCTTCCTCCGCCGATTTTCCGCTGATTTGGACAACGGCACTGGCCGGGTCAATTTCCGCGAAAATGTTGACTCTCCCATCAATTGCCACCGGGATTTTATCGCTTTGGGTGTTAAAGCTCTGATCCCCTGTGGATGTCACGTCGGAAAGCGCCTTCCCGTTTTCGTCCACAGCAAACATCTTCACGATCTGCCCGTCAGCGATTTCCTGTTCCAGTGTAAAGCTGTAGGTTTCTTCTGCGTCTGCGGCCAGCGCGCTGATTGGATGCGCATATGCTTTCTGCATGGCGCCGTCAGCCGCGTATACCGCCAGATACAGCGTACCCGCCTGGGTATCGGTGGTATGTGTGTTCCGCACGGTTCCCGACACCTCCCCTGTTCCTGGGGTCAGGCCGGAATTTGTAATGACGGCTGGCCGTGTTTTCCGCAGGGTGAAGGTCTGCTCTTCCGCCAGCAGCTCCGTTTCCCCCCGCATGATGGACAGCTTCGCCGTGTATTCCCCATC
This sequence comes from uncultured Clostridia bacterium, assembly GCA_965151315.1. Taxonomy (GTDB): domain Bacteria; phylum Bacillota; class Clostridia; order UBA1381; family UBA1381; genus Avimonoglobus. Next base: position 3,238 of record CBCTZG010000069.1, on the reverse strand, counting down.
CGCAGCTGCGGTTGTCTGCTCATAGCTTAGGCGGCCGTTTTCCAGCATATCGGTTACATCGATCTGTTCCCCGAACAGTTCTAAAACAGCCCGGTCATCCGCCGTCATCTGTACAGCGGCGTCAATCCGTACGATGCCGTCATTGATCTCCCCAAGCTCTTCCATATCCGCGCTGACCTCCGCATACAGGTCGTAGATATGCAGCTTGCCTTCTGCGGAGATCAGCAGCTTACCGTCATACATGGTCAGGCCATAAACCTGCCCGTCCAGCCCGCTGATTTCCTTCATGGTACGGCCGTCAGACTTGGCAATGATTTTTATCACTTGATATTCTCCCACTGCATAGTAGTCTTCTGTCAGATTCAGTGCAGAAAGCGTCCGCCCGGTTGAAACCTCCTGTATCACCGGATTTTGGGGGTCAGCTGCGTCTATCTTATACACGTTGTATTTCTCTGGTGTATTGTCCCAAATTGTGACAATGACCTGATTCATACCAATGGCTTCATTGGTCTTAACGCTTGAAATATTTCCAGAATTTTCAAATCCCTCTATCCCTTGGAACTGGGTGGTAAAGCTTACGGTGCCGTCCGGGTTGACCTGCATATCGTTGATCGTATATTGGTACCCGTCCTTCCCCTGCTTTACGCCGTCTACCAAAATATCGGTCCTGGTCACGCAATACATCCTGTACAGGTCGTCGGAAATTTTCTCGATCCCCGGCGCGAATACGCCGTATCCAGTTTGGGTTGCCCCCAGTTCCCGGACGCCGCCCGCAATATCGGATACATCGTATACCCGGCAGCTTCCGCCGGGATTCTGCTCCGCATAAAACAGATAGTCGTCCACGATTTTCAGACTGGTAAAGCCGCTGCGTCCGTCGGCAATCTTCGCGCCGGCGCCCAGCCTCCCGTCCGCCTCAATGGGATAGTACATCAGCTCGTTTGCGCTGTCGGTCATTTCCGCCGCAAACAGGTATCCGTCCTTGATCGCGATCTGGTCCGCCAGGATCTTGGTACTGATGTCCGTGTATTTTTCCACCTTTTTGATTACCGGGAGCTCCGTAATGTCATAAACGATCAAGGACTGGGTTTTATTATTATCGTCCAATCCCTGGGTGACATATATGTATTTTTTATCGCCCAGCGTCAGGCCGGCCGCGTTGGTAATACGCGGGGGCTTGGTCAAAGTCGCATCTTCCCGGTCCAGCTCCGCAATAGACGTGATCTTATCCCAGTCATGGAGCATAACCGCGCTTTTTGCCCAAGCAGGAGCCGCGCTTGTCAGCAGCAGTGTCAACACCAGCAGCACTGAAAGCATCCTCTTTTTCATTGTAACATCCTCCTTAATTCCTTTGCGCTGCACACGCCGTGCTCGCTGTCATAATAATAGGTATTTCCCGCAAGCGCGCCGTTAATCAAGCCGTATTGAACGCCGCAGCATTCCACATCATACTTCAGCTCCAGGCAGTTTCCGGCATATTCAAAGCATATCCGCCGCAGCCGGCTCTGCCGGGAATGGGACATCCGGATGACCTGATCCGAGCACTGCTTTTCCCGCCGCATAAAATCCGAAAAACTGCCCTCTGACGCGTTGCCCACAGCAAACAGCACACCGTTGACCGTATCAAAATAATCCTCCAATGTCAGTTCCTTTTCCGGGCCCGCGTAATTATAGAGGGAAATCATGGTAAACCCGTCTGCTTTCTCCTCCCGGATATCGCCGCCATTGTTTAAGGCGAAAAACGCGATATAGGTATGATGGAAACGCAGATAAATGTCCCGCCCGCTGCGTTCGATCTGCACCGTATCCCCATACAGCTGCGGTATTATGATTGAAAGCTTCATGCTTTTGATCTGCTTTCCCACGACTTTTTTCACCGGCCGGTAGCCAATAAAGCCGATGTTCTCATGCATCAGCCCAATTTTTCTTCCCCAATCCGGCAACAGTTGGTTGGTCTGGGGTATATCGTCATTCACGATATAACGAAGGTATATAGCCTGCAGATCCTTGGAATGCTCAACCTTCTCCCGGTTTTTACACAGGATGTATAGGCTTTCCGTCTGCTCGCCGCTGTGAAACGGCACTTTGCTGACGCCAACCGCATACTCCTCCGTCATATAACAGCTGATTTCATTTTCGCCGGCAGGATAGACCGCGTCCTCCGCCCCCCCGCGTAAATCGCTTCTGGAGGAAGAATATTCGCAGGTCGCCCGCACCTCGTAGGGGAACGTGCGGTTCAGCGCTTCCGCCAGCATAACCTCGGTCACATGGTACTGGCACGCCGCAAGCCATATGAACTGGACAGTTTCAAACCAGCGGCTGCCGTGCATAACACGGTTTTGCTTCTGACCGTCAAACATCTCGTCTAACGCGGACAGCGTTCTTACGCCCAGCACCGCGTAAAGCCAAAAATCCATCATATGGACGGAAGCCGTAGAGTCCACGGTATACGCTCTGGAATATGGCCCGCACATTTTTCCAAAACCGGGATGATAGAATGCCAGCGCGCCAAAGGCCAGCCGCCGCTCTGCATACAGGGCCAGCGCCTTTAATTCCGCATCGTCTGTATAATTCACGATCTCAGCTATGGCAAGGATTTGAATCGCAGTGTATGTCGGGCTTGTATGCTCGCTCTGCAGGCCTCGCCGCTCTAACATAGCGCATAGGCTCCGCAAATTTCCAGCACCCCAGTCTGCTAACTCCCCATTCCCTATGATTTTACCGCCAACGATGGCGGCAAAGCTTGCCATGCATGGGAAATTGTCGTTGACGCCCACAAATTCAAACTCGGGATTGCCAATCATCTCCGGCAGGCTGGCCCGCAGATAGCGCAGCAGCATGTCCTGCGCCCGTTCACTCAACCGGTCTTTTTGTTTTAAAAGCATCTGCACCGCCATCATGGGCACAAAATGACAACAGGTATATTCTCCCGCTTCTGTAATCATATTTGACCGTTCTATGATCTGGTTTGCCTTTTGGATGCTTTCCGCCCGCGTATCCCACAGCAGCGAATAGGCTACCCAAATCCGCTCCCGCAGCGCCACGTCAGGCGAGTCATCAAAAAAGCCGATGATCTCGCCCTCTGGGGTCACGCGGTCACGCACGTCTTCCAAATAAGTATCAATCAGCGTCTGCCAGCGTATCTGCTGGGTCTGATCCTGAAACTGCATCGTCGCGTTCCTCCTCACATCACATCGAAATCTCGCCGTCACTCAAACGCTTCGTCAGCCAGTTGGTG
>CBCTZG010000068.1:0-15251 GCA_965151315.1 uncultured Clostridia bacterium | reverse complement strand
ACTTTTGCTTTTTCCTGATGTTTGGACTTTACACAAAACTTTACGCACTACCTTCCACACCGACCAGGGTTCTGTCTACTCCTCACGGGCTTTTTGCCAGGCCCATGAACATTATAACATAGTTCGTTCCATGTCGCGAGGGGGAACACCAACAGATAATCCAATCATTGAAGCACTAAACGGATGGATGAAAGAAGAACTCTATCTTGACTTCGGACTGGCGACCGCAGAGGATGTCCCCTTACTATTGGATACATATGTATATTACTTCAATAACAGGCGACCTGCGGCTGCCTTGGGCTATAAAAGCCCTGTTCAGTACAAGACAGAACTGGGCTTCTGATATTATGGTGTTTTTGGGTGTCTACTTTTTCTTGACAAATGCACGCTATGCGGGGGGTATTTCATTATATAACGAAAACCACGCGACTATCGCGTGGTTTTTTTGATACAATAAAAAGCAATGGGATCCATTGCTTTTTATTTTACAAGATTTTCTTGACTAAACCGTAAATTTCTGTCTGGATCTCCTCGATCTTGCGCAGCCGGCCCTGTTCCACACAGGGAATCCTCTGCCAGCCGTATTTTTGGGCGATCCCGCAGGCGTTTTCATAGCTTTGGATCAAGTATGCGCTATTGCGCTCATGAATATCTTTTTGCTGAGAACCGTCAAATTTATTTTCCCGGTCTGCCATCAGCTGTCTGCCAAACTCTACAGGCATATCTAAAAACAACGTCATATCCGGCCGGGGGATTCCGTATACCGTATATTCCAAATGATCCAGCCAGTCTAAAAACGCATTTTTCTCCGTTTCATCTAAAAGCTTACCGCCTTGGTGGATCATATTGGAGGAAACATAGCGGTCCGCGATCAATATTACGCCGTCGGCATAATCCTTACCCCAATCCATCCGAAACGTGGCAAACCGGTCTGCCGCGAAAAAACTGGACGCCGCATAAGCGTTTACATCCTCCGGCCTGTCCCCGAAAGCGCCGGACAAATACAGCTTCACCAGCGCCGATGACTGGCTTGCATACGCCGGAAAGGACAGCATCCGCACCGGATACCCCTCCGCCTGCAGCCGGGCGAATAATAGCCGGGCATGGGTCTGCTTGCCGCTGGCATCTACGCCGTCAATGGCGATTAGACGTTTATTCTTCTTCATCGTCATACCGTTTCCCCTTCAAAAATACCGTTAACGCAAACTTCGGCAGGGCCATCATCCGCCCGATCCGCCAAGGCTCCTTAATCAGCCGGTAAAGCCATTCCAGCCCTAAATTGCACCACCGCTCCGGCGCCCGCTCCACATTGCCGGCAAACACGTCTAAGCTGCCGCCGATGCCCATCAGCACCTTTGCCTGCAGCTTTGGCAGGTTCCGATCAATCCATTTTTCCTGGGTCGGCGCCCCCAGGCATACAAACACAATATCCGCGCCGGACCGGTTAATCTCCTCCACGATTTCCGGTTCTTCCTCCGGAGAGAAATATCCGTTATGGGTACCTACAATATTTAGAAACTCGTACTGCGCCTGCAGCTTTTCCCGGGCCTGCTCCGCCACTCCCGGCTTGCCGCCGAACAAAAACAGCCGATGGCCGGTTTTGGCGATCCCGGCTAGGACCCGACAGGCAATATCATAGCCGGCGGCCCGTTCGTCAATGGGCTTATGCAGGATCCGGGATGCATACACAACGCCGATCCCGTCCGCCGTCAGCAGATCCGCCCGGTTCAGGAGATCCCGAAATTCTGCGTTTTCATAGGCCTGCATAATGATTTCCGAATTAGGCGTATACACGCTGTGGGGCCGCCGCTCCTCCAGCATCTGAAAAATCCGGTCCGCCGCCTCTTGGATGTCCACCCGGTCTACGTTGACGCCCAGTATATTCACTTTATCCATTCGTCTCATCCTTTCCGCGCATCATTCAAACAGAGATATCTGCTGGTCCCTGATGTCGTCCTGTTTCAAGAAGCTCCCCGCGGCGGGGATATTTTTTGTGGTATAGTACTTCAAATTTTCAATACCGCTGTCCTCGCTGAATACCACCCTGCACATCTTGGCGCCCTTTTTAGTCAGCTTCATAACCTGTACGCCCTGGGTGGATTTTGTACTCTTCAGCGGGATCTTTTCCGTATGCAAGGCCAGAACCTTATTGTTGTCCGCATAGGCCACAATCTCCCGGTCCTCCGGCAGGAATTGAACGGCACAGATCTCCGCCTTATCTGAATACGCACCCACCAGCTTTTTCCGGTTGGTTTTGGTTTCATAGTTGGACAGCGCCACCTTGGCCATTTTCCCGTTCACAAAAGCAAACAGCAGCATCCCTTGATAATTGGTGGTCACTACAGTATACACAACCCGTTCCCCGTCTTCTAAGCCCAGCAGTCCGGGCAGGTATTCGCCCATAGCGGAAACCTTGGTATCCGCCAGCTCATAGGTTTTCATTTTATACACCACAGAACGGTTGGTGAAAAACAGGAGCTCGCTTTTATTCACAGACTCCAAGGTCTGGACGATTTCATCGTCCTCCTTAAGCTTATGCTCAGCCGTTGTCATCCGCAGGGACACGGCAGAAACCTTTTTGATATACCCCTCCCGGGTGACAAATAGGGTCAGGGGATAATCCTCGATAAAGTTATCTTCTTTATATTCCTGGACCGTATCGTCGGCCACCAGCTCTGTGCGCCGGTCCTTGCCATATTTTTTTGCGATGCCCTCCAGCTGCTTGACAATCAGCTTTTTAACCTTTTTCTCACTTTCTAAAATAGATTGGAGCTCATCAATTTCCGCGATCAGCTTCTCAATCTCCGCCGTCCGGTTCAGGATGTATTCCCGGTTTAAATTCCGCAGCCTGATCTCCGCCACATACTCCGCCTGCACCTTATCCAGCGCAAACCCAGCCATCAGGTTAGGCACTACATCCGCTTCCTGCTCCGTATGCCGGATAATGCTGATCGCCTTGTCAATATCCAGAAGGATCTTCTTCAGGCCTGTCAGCAGATGGAGCTTTTCGCTTTTCCGGTCAATGTCATATTTTAAGCTGTTTTCTATACAGCCTGCCCGGAATTTGATCCACTCCTCCAGAATCTCCCGCACGCCCATAACCCGGGGCGTATTCTGGATCAGGATGTTAAAGTTGCAGCTAAAGCTGTCCTCTAACGTGGTCATTTTAAATAGCTTCAGCATCAGAGCGTCAGGATCGATCCCCCGCTTCAGGTCAATGGTGATCTTAAACCCGCGCAGACCGGTTTCGTCCCGGGCGTCGGCGATTTCCCGCAGCTTATTGGCCTTGATCAGCTCCATAATTTTGCCGATAATGGCCTCGCTGGTTGTCGTATAGGGAATCTCCGTGATCTCGATACAGTTGTTTTTCCGGTCATAGGTATATTTCGCCCGGAGCTTAAAGCTTCCCCGGCCGGTTTCGTAAATTTCCCGCATCTGTGCCTTGGAATACAACAAGGACGCTCCCATCGAAAAGTCTGGGGCCGGCATGTACTCCAAAAGATCCGCCTCCGGGTTTTGAATCAGCGCCACCGTGGCCGCGCAGACCTCCCGCAGGTTAAAGGAGCAGATGTTGCTGGCCATGCCCACGGCAATCCCCTGGTTGGGGTTTACCAGCACATTGGGGAAGGCCACCGGCAGCAGAGTCGGCTCCTGCATTTCCCCATCATAGTTGTCCACAAACGGGACAGTATTTTTCTGAATATCCCCGAAAAATTCCTGGCAGATGGGATCCAGGCGCACCTCGGTGTACCGGGAAGCGGCAAAGGCCATATCCCGGGAAAACTGCTTGCCGAAATTCCCCTGTGATTCCACCAGGGGATGCAGCAGGGCCTCATTGCCATGGGTTAGGCGCACCAGGGTTTCGTAGATTGCCATGTCCCCGTGGGGATTCAGCTTCATGGTCTGGCCTACCACGTTGGCCGATTTTGTCAGCTTCCCGCCCAGCAGTCCCATTTTATACATGGTGTATAAGAGCTTCCGATGGGCTGGCTTTAAGCCGTCAATTTCCGGGATGGCCCGGGAAACGATGACGCTCATGGCATAGGGCATATAATTTTTCTCCAGGGTTTCGGTGATGGGCTGCTCCGCAATGGGCGCCGATTCCAATGTCTGGGGTTCTTGCTTCTTTCTGGCCATACTCCTCCTCCTTTCAGCTTAAATCCAGCATTTCCATGTACAGACCGCCGTTTTGGGCAATGTAATCCTTACGGCTCTGGAGATTATCCCCCAGCAGGATATCAAACATCATCGCCGTCCGCTCCACACTCTCCGGCGTCACCTTGATCAGCCGCCGTGTAGCCGGATGCATAGTAGTCAGGCTCATCATATCCGGCTGGTTCTCGCCCAGCCCTTTGCTCCGCTTGATCTCATACTCGTCCTTTTCTTTCGAGAGGCCCTCTTCAACCAACCGCGCGACTATTTGATCCTTTTCCCGGTCCGTATAGGCAAAGAGCTTTTCCCCCTTACGCTTTGTCTTTAAAATGCTGATCTCATACAGAGGCGATTCGGCAATATAGACCTTGCCCGCCTCGATCAAAGTGGGCATCAGCCGGTAAATCATGGTCAGCACCAAGGTGCGGATCTGGAAGCCGTCCACGTCGGCATCTGTGCAGATAATCACCTTGCTCCACCGAAGATTATCCAGGCTGAAGGTATCCATTCCCTTGTTGTGCTTGGAGTGGATCTCGATCCCGCAGCCCAAAACCTTCACCAGATCCAGAATAACATCACTTTTGAAAATCTTAGCGTAGTCAGCTTTCAGGCAGTTCAGAATCTTGCCCCGGATCGGCATGATCGCCTGGAAAGACGGGTCCCGGGCCAGCTTACAGGAGCCCAGCGCCGAATCGCCCTCCACGATATACACTTCCCGGAGGCTGACGTCCTTACTTCGGCAGTCTACGAACTTTTCTACCCGGTTGGTCACGTCCATCGTCCCAGTCAGCTTTTTCTTCACGTCAATACGCACCTTTTCCGCATTTTCCCGGGAACGTTTGTTGACCAGCACCTGGTTCGCAATCTTTTCTGCGTCGGCCTTATTTTCAATGAAATAGACCTCCAGCTGGTGCCGGAGGAACTCCGTCATGGCCTCCTGAATAAATTTGTTGTTAATCGCTTTTTTCGTCTGGTTTTCGTAGCTGGTCTGGGTGGAAAAGGAATTGATCACCAATGCCAGGCAGTCCGCCACATCGTTAAAGGTAATTTTGGATTCATTCTTATTGTATTTCCCGTTTGCCTTTAAATACTGGTCAATGGCATACACAAAAGCATTGCGTACTGCCTTGTCCGGGGAACCGCCGTGCTCCAGCCAGCTGGAGTTGTGATAGTATTCCAGCAGGTTTATCGTCTGGGAAAAGCAAAAGGCGATCTGCATCTTGACCCGGTACATAGGCTTGTCCTCCCGGTCCCGGCCCTTACGCTCCGTCTCCCAGACCTCTACTGTGGTAAAGCTGTTTTCCCCCACAGTATCCTTCAGATAGTCTACGATCCCATTTTCGTAGTAATATTCAAACATTTCCATACCTGTCTGGGTTTCATTATACAAAATAAATTTTAGCCCGGCATTGGTCATGGCCTGCTTTTCCAGGGTATCCTGAAAAAAGGACAGGGGGATGGCAATGTCTGTGAACACCTCCCGGTCCGGCTTCCACCGCTGGACCGTCCCCGTCTGGACGCTGCGGGTAGGCTCCTTGGAAAGCCCGCCTATATTTTCGCCCTTTTCAAAATGCAGGGTGTATTTTGTCTTGTCCCGGACAACCGTTACATCCATATATTCCGCGCTGTACTGTGTAGCACAGGCCCCCAGGCCGTTTAGGCCCAGGCTGTATTCATACATACCGCCTTCGTTATTGTTATATTTTCCGCCGGCATACAGCTCGCAGTAGACCAGCTCCCAGTTGAAGCGTTTTTCGTTTTCATTATAGTCCAGTGGGATCCCGCGGCCGTGGTCGCGGACCTCGATGGACTGATCCAGAAAACGGGTGACCTCGATAACGTTTCCGTACCCCTCCCTGGCTTCGTCAATGGAATTGGAAAGAATCTCAAAAAAGGAGTGGCAGCACCCCTCCAGCCCGTCCGAGCCAAAAATAACTGCCGGACGCTTGCGGACCCTGTCCGCGCCCTTTAGGCTGGAAATGCTCTCGTTCCCGTATTCTTGCTTTTTCCTCGGCATACCTGTAACCTCGTTTTCTTCAAATTCTCTATGCATTGTGTCCGAAAACACAATAACCCATTTTTATTATACTATCAATAGTAGGGATTTGTCAAATGTTTCCCGGCAAAAAAGACAGGCAGGCTTCCGGCCTGTTTTCAGGCTGTAGAAAAACTTGTCCTACCGCAAGCAGGAGAATAAGAAAACGCATTCTCAAAATGATTGTTTACGAAAAACCATGCGGGCTTCATGGAGAAACCCGCATGGCTGCTTGCTTTTTGCGAAAATGCCCCCTACCGTGCCACTGTACGCCGACGGGCACATTTTCACAAAATATCCCTTTGTTTTTCAATAGTCTCTCAGCATGTCGACTTTATCGGCACGCTGGCACAGACGGGGCTTCCCGCCTGTCTGGATAAATGCTTATTCCGCCATGCGGATCGACGCGATGACTTGGGGTTCTGTGGGCTGATCCATAAAATTGGTCTTTGTTTCCGCGATTTTATCCACGATCTCCATTCCTTCCGTCACCTTGCCAAAGGCCGCGTACTGGCCGTCTAAATGGGGCGCGTCCTGATGCATGATAAAGAACTGGCTGGACGCGGAATTCGGGAACGACGTCCGGGCCATGGACAGTACGCCCCGGGTATGCTTCAGGTCATTGGAAATCCCGTTGGCGGCAAATTCCCCCTTGATACTGGGCGCTTCCTTCTGCTCCCCATCTTCCGTATAGCCGCCGCCCTGGATCATAAAGCCGGAAATAACCCGGTGGAAGATCAGGCCGTCAAAAAATTTTTCGCCAATCAGCCGGACAAAATTCTCCACTGTAATAGGGGCCGTCTGGGGATACAGCTCCGCTTTGATCACGCCGCCGTCCCGCATGGTAATAATAATATCGTTGCACATATGCATCCCTCCCTGCGGAAGCTGCCGCATCCGCGTTATTTTTACTGATCAATCGAGATACTCTTAATTACCTGAGGAACCACCGGTACATCCTCCATGATCTGGGGCGTCACCGTTTCTGTTTCTGTTTCCGCGATGGCGTCCACTACATCCATCCCCTCGGTCACCCTCCCAAAGGCCGCGTACTGGCCGTCCAAGCTAGGGCTATCCTCGTGCATAATAAAGAACTGGCTGGATGCGGAGTTGGGATCGTTGGTCCTGGCCATAGACAGCACCCCCCGGGTATGGCTCAGATTATTTTCAAAGCCGTTTGCCGCAAACTCGCCCTGAATCGGGTCGGCCTCCTTGGCCTTTAGATTCTCATCATAGCCGCCGCCCTGAATCATGAAGCCGGGGATGACCCGGTGGAAAATCAGGCCGTTAAAGAATTTTTCTTTAATGAGCTTGGTGAAATTTTCAACAGTTTTCGGCGCCAGATTCGGATACAGCTCCGCCTTGATCAGGCCGCCGTCCGCCATCTCAATGCTGATATGGATCGGATCCGCGTATGGGTCCGTAACCTGCGCCACATTATCCGTGGCTGCAGGAGTAGGGGTGGCTTCATTCTTCTCTCCGCCGCTGCAGCCCGCCGCCAATACCAGCAGGACGGATGCCAGCATCCAGGATACGATCTTCATCATTCTTTTCATGGTTTTTCTTCCTTTCTTATTCTTCTGTATTCGGTTCCGCCTGGGCTTCTTCTCCAGACTCCTCTTCCCGTGCCGTCCGGGCCATGCTCACCAATTTTACACCGTCGTCCAGGCGCATAATCCGCACACCCTGGGTCTGCCGGCCAAAGGTGCTGATTTCCGCCGCGTGAGTCCGGATCAAAACGCCGTCGGAGGTGGTGAGCATTACATCGTCCTCATCCGTTACCGTCTTGATCCCCGCAATCTTGCCGGTCTTGTCTGTGATCCGATAGGTAAGTACGCCTTTGCCGCCCCGGGTCTGGATCTTATATTCCTCCAGGGGCGTTTTCTTGCCGTAGCCGTTTTCCGTTACAACCAGAAGCTGGGAGTTTTCCAGGCAAATGCTAGCGCCTACAACGTAGTCCCCCGGACTCAGCCGGAATCCCCCGCCGCCCCGAGCAGTCCGGCCCATGGGCCGCACGTCTTGTTCGGGGAAGCAAATGGCCATACCGTCGTGGGTACCAATGATTAGGTTCTGCTGATTATCGGTCAGCTTCACCACCATCAGCTCGTCCCCCTCCGCCAGTTCAATAGCGCGCAGGCCGCCGGCCCGGATCCGGGCATAATCCATCAGATCCGTCTTTTTCACCGTGCCGTTTTTCGTGACAAACATCAAGTATTTCCCATCTTCAAAGTCGCTGATGGGGATCATGGCCGTAATCTTTTCATCCGGCTCTAAGGGCAGCAGGTTGACAATGGCCGTCCCCCGGGCCTGCCGGCCCGCCTCAGGGATCTGATAACCCTTTAAGCGGTACACAACCCCCCGGGTCGTAAAGAACAGCAGAGTATCATGGGTTGAGGTGGTAAAAATCCGCTCCACAAAGTCCTCTTCCCGGGTAGTAATCCCCGAGATGCCCCGGCCGCCCCGGTGCTGGGTCTTGTAGGTAGCTACCGGAACCCGCTTCGTATAACCGCTGTGGGTCAGGGTAACCACGATTTCCTCCTCGTCGATCAAATCCTCAATATCCAGTTCATCCGTTACCATCGCGATCTCTGTCCGGCGGTCATCGCCGTATTTATCCCGGATCCGGCGCAGGTCATCCTTCACAATGCTCAAAACCGCGCCCTCATCCGATAAAATCCGGTGATACTCCGCGATCTTTTCCATGGTCTGGCGGTAGTCTTCCTCGATCTTATCCCGTTCCAAGCCGGACAACCGGCCCAGCGGCATCTGCACAATGGCTGTGGCCTGCACATCCGACAGGCTAAACCGCTCGGAAAGAGACAGCTTAGCGTCCGGGATGGACTTAGAAGCCCGGATCACCCGGATTACCTCATCAATATGGTCGATTGCAACCCGGTATCCCTCCAGCAGGTGGGCATGCTCCTCCGCCTTGTTCAAATCAAATTTCGTCCGGCGGGTGATGACATCCTCCTGATGGGCAATGTAGTAATCGATGATTTCACGCAGGTTCAGGGTCTTGGGTTCCTTGTCCACCAGGGCGATCAAGATCACCCCAAAGGTTTCCTGCATCTGGGTAAATTTATATAGGTTATTCAGCACCACATTGGGGTTTGCGTCCCGCTTCAGCTCAATAATCAGCCGTATGTTCTCGTCAGATTCGTCCCGGGTAGAGGCGATACCATCAATTTTCCCATCTCGGGCCAGCTCGTTGATATACTTTTCCAGCCGGGCCTTATTAACCTGATACGGCAGCTCCGTCACAATAATCCGGGATTTTCCGCTGTCGGATTCCTCAATCTCCGCCCGGGCCCGGACAATCACTCTGCCCCGGCCGGTAGTATAGGCGCTGCGGATTCCGGAAAGCCCCATAATAATCCCGCCTGTGGGGAAATCCGGGCCTTTAATGTACTGCATCAATTCCTCAATGGTGATTTCCGGTTCATCGATCACGGCAATGATACCGTCGATCGTTTCCCGCAGATTATGGGGCGGGATATTGGTGGCCATTCCCACCGCGATCCCGGAGGATCCGTTGACCAACAGATTGGGGAAGCGGGAAGGGAGCACATCCGGCTCCTTGCGCTTATCATCATAATTGGGCACATAGTCAACGGTATCCTTTTCAATATCGGAAAGCATTTCCGCCGCCATTTTCGACATCTTTGCTTCCGTATACCGGTAGGCCGCCGGGGGATCACCGTCGATGGAGCCAAAATTCCCCTTACCGGTAACCAACGGGTACCGGAGCGAGAAATCCTGGGCCAGCCGCACCATGGCGTCATACACAGAGCTGTCACCGTGGGGATGGTATTTACCCAGTACATCACCCACGGTCGCGGCAGACTTTCTGAAATCGTTTTCGTAAAACAAATTGGACTCATACATATCATACAGAATCCGGCGGTGCACCGGCTTCATGCCATCCCGGACGTCCGGCAGCGCACGGCTGACGATTACGCTCATGGCATAAGCTATGTACGACTTTTTCATCTCGTTGTTCAGCTCGACATCAATGACCTTTTGGTTGGCAATGGCCTCCATATCCAGCTCTTTTTCCTTTGACTTTTTCGCCATTCGAGATGTACCTCCTCAAAAAAAAGCTTCCTGTTCCATACCATTTATTATACCACATCCAACCTGAAAATGCAAGCATTACCCAGCTTTCCCTGGGAAAGCTGGAAAAAATCCGCCGGGACCGCTCCGGCAGATTTTTTATCATTGCCGCAATGTGACACCCAGCGCTGAATTTTTTGTAACGGCTTGTCCGGCAGCCGCCCCTTTAAAAGCCTTCCGGCGCCACTTTGTATAATCCCCTCTGATTTGCATAAATATATTAAATGGTATATTTACTTTTTTGTCAATACTGCTTGATTTACAGGGGGGCAAGCCCATAGTATAATAAATGCATAATTAGACAGGAGGCGATTTTATGACAGACTGGAATGCAGCCCAGTATTTAAAATTCAGCGGCGAACGGACCCGGCCCTCTATCGATCTGGCCCGGCGAATCTCCCTTCAATCCCCGCAGCGGATACTGGATATCGGCTGCGGGCCCGGCAACAGCACAAAAGTCCTGGCGGATCAGTTCCCAGCAGCGTATATCCTGGGGATCGACAATTCGCAGAACATGATTGATACAGCCAAGGCGGCATATCCACAGCTGGATTTCCAGCTGTGCGACGCCCATACATCGCTTGCCTGCCTGGATGGCCCCTTTGACATCGTTTTTTCCAACGCCTGTATCCAATGGATTCCGGATCACCCCCGGCTGCTGCGGGAAATGATGGCGCTATTACAGCCAGGCGGTGTTTTGGCTGTACAGGTGCCTATGAATTCCCAGGAGCCAATCCATCAAATTCTCAGCCGGCTGGCTGCAAGCGCCCGCTGGGCGCCGAAGCTGGGGACACCCCGGATTTTTTATACCCTGACCCAAAGCCAGTATTTTGACTTGCTTTCCGAAATCGCCGCGGATTTCACCCTGTGGCAGACCACCTACTTTCACCGGCTGGACTCCCACAAGGATATTTTAGAATGGTATCGCAGCACTGGGCTCCGGCCGTATCTGCAGGCCCTTTCCCCGGCGGACGGGACAGCATTCGAGCAAGAGATTTACAGTGCTTTGACTGAGGCTTATCCTACCCAGAAAAACGGCGAAATTATTTTCCGGTTCCCCCGCTTCTTTTTCATAGCGGAAAAATAATCTGTTTGCCGGGCAAAGACTGGGATTCCCTGTCTTGACAGCCCTTTGGAATTATGCTACTATAATCCCATACAAATAATATCGAAATTAAGGAGAAGCCTTATGAATCTATCTCTTGAAACCAGCGTACCGGCGCTGACCGTATTCCTCCAAGGCCTTTTGAGCTTTTTTTCTCCCTGTGTGCTGCCTTTGGTGCCCCTATATGTCGGGTATCTTTCCGGCGGCACCCGGAAAACAGACCCGTCCGGGAATATTTTGTATCCCCGGAAAACCGTCCTTTGCAATACTTTGTTTTTTATTCTGGGGATCAGTTTTGCTTTTTTCCTGCTTGGCTTCGGCTTTACGGCCATAGGCCGCTTTTTTACCAGCAGCCGGGTATGGTTTGCCAGGATCGGCGGGGTATTGATCATCCTTTTCGGCTTATTGCAGCTGGGCCTGTTCGGCGGCGGGGCCTTTTCCCGGGAACATCGGCTTCCATTTGATCTGCAAAATAAAGTGATGAATCCCCTGACAGCGCTGATTTTTGGCTTTACCTTTAGCTTTGCCTGGACGCCCTGCGTCGGGCCTACGCTGACCAGCGTACTGCTGATGGCATCCTCTTCAGCGTCTATGGCCGCCGGCTTCCTTTTGATCGGCATTTACACCCTGGGCTTTGTAATCCCCTTTTTGCTGGTCGGGCTGTTCACCAGCACAGTCCTGGGGTTTTTCAAAAAACACCAGGGCGTCGTCCGGGTAACGGTAAGGGCCGGCGGTGTGCTGATGATCCTGATCGGAATTATGATGCTGACCGGTTGGATGAACGGGATCACCGGGTATCTGTCCCAGCTTGGCGGTTCCGCGCCGCAGCCGGCGGCTACGGAATCGGCTGTTTCGCCGCCCCCAGCCTCGGCCGAACCGGATTCCCAGGCCAAAAAAACAGTGCCCGCTCCAGATTTTACATTGACGGATCAGTTTGGCAAGCAACATACGCTGTCCGATTACCGGGGCAAGGTGGTCTTTTTAAACTTTTGGGCTTCCTGGTGCGGCCCCTGCAAACAGGAAATGCCCCATATCCAGGCCGCGTATCAGGATTACGGCCTGAATGAAAACGATGTAGTAATTTTAGGCGTTGCTAATCCCCGGGCAGACGACGCGCCCTATAACCAGGACGTGACTGAAGCGGAGCTGCGGGACTTTTTAGCCCAGGGCGGCTACACCTATCCCACTGTGATGGATACGACCGGGGCGTTGTTTACCCAGTATGGCATATCCGCTTTCCCCACCACATTCATGATCGACCGGGCAGGGAATGTATACGGCTACGTCCCCGGCAGCCTGACCGCAGATATGGTGCGGAACATCATTGAACAGACCCTGGCGGCCGGATAATCTAAAAAGCAGGGAACGGGGCTTTTCCCGTTTCCCTGCTTTTCTTATTTCATCAGCTCTGCCGCTTTCCTTAAATTGTCTACAGCCATAGAAGGCATCCGGCCCAGGCCATCCGGCCCCATGTTCAAAAGATAATTGACACCCATGTCATTAAGCTTTTTCCGGTTAGCCGCGATGGCTTGCGGCGACTTCCACTGGTGGTCATAATACCGGAAGCCCCAGCTGTCATTCATTGTGCCCGCTGTTTCATACAGCCCGTAGGGGGAAAATTTATACCCTTCCAGGGCATTGGGGTCTGGGCTGTCTAAAGCCTCTTTTGGTGGCTCCTGCGGGATTTCATTGTCACCCAAGGAAACATAGTCATACGCGCCGTTGCCGATCCTGGAATTGATCAGGCAATCCGGCTGGTATTTTTTCACCAGGGCGTTCAGCTCCAGACTTTGGACCGGGGAAATGGTATGGGGCACGTCAAACCAGATCAGGCACAAATCCCCATACTGGGTCAGGATCTCCTCCACCTGGGGCTTGATCTTTTCCTGGAAGCACCGGTCAAAATCCTTTTTCTCCCGATCCGGATAATCCCACGAATTATCCCAGGAAACGCCGGCACATTCCGCTAAATTGGTATAACCGCCGCCATCGGGATGGTGCCAGTCCAGCTCCTGGGAATAATACAGGCCAAACTTTAATCCGTACTTATAACAGGCTTCCGCCAACTCGGCCGTAATATCCCTGCCAAATGGTGTCGCGTCAACCACGTTAAATGGATCGGCTTTGGAATGATACAAAGCAAACCCCTCATGGTGCTTGGATGTCAGCACAAAATACTGCATGCCGCAGTCCTTTGCCAGCCGGATCCATTCTTCCGCGTCAAAATAAATTGGGTTGAAAACCCCCGCCAGCCTTTCGTATTCCCGGTTAGGGATCGCGCAGTAGGATTGGATCCATTCCGCATAGCTTTCTACCCGCTTGCCCCGGTATTCGCCGCCTAGCACTGAGTACAGCCCAAAATGCACCATCATGCCATACTGTGCCCTCCGAAACCATTCCCGATTGTCCATTGACTTCACTCCTTAAATTGCTATATTTATAAACTTATTTTACTGGTTTGCGGGGAGAATGTCAAGCTATTCCGGAATTTTAATGTGCACTGCCTGTTCTGCCCGCGTATGCGGTAAACAGGCAGTGCCGAACCGTCCAAAATCATACCAGGCCGGCAATGGTAACGCGCGGATAATTGATGCGGCAAATTTTACTGCCATACAGGACTTGCGGCCACTATCCATTCCATAGAAATTCAGTTATTTTGAATATAATCTTGGATTGCATCTAGCTTCGGAAGTTTCGCGCGAAACGCTTTCCGGCGGCAAATATCCGTTGTATTTCTGCCGTCGTTTGAATTGCTTTCCCATGTTGTAATATGCGTTAACGTCACCCCGACAAAATATTGCAGATAAATATCCATACACGCGTCTGTCCCGTTAAAAGAATAACCAATTACAGCCGGAGTTTGATTCCTTAGCCTTAAATCCCGTAATTCAAAAATATTCAAAACGGTATTTGATTTATCCTGGAAGCAGCAATTGAACGATGGGTCTAAAACCACCCATTTATTTTCATCCGGGCAGAAAACATGCACCACAAAATGGCCGCCCCAATGGTTCCCGTCCTCTAAAGCAATCGGGTATGCCATTATACCATGAGCTATCAGCAAATCTGTCAGGAGAATTGCCTTATACCGGCAATTAATTGCATGGTCAAACCCCTGGCCAAAAGCGTAATCAAGGATTTTAAGACTATCGTCCGGTAAAACGGCTGTCTGTGCGCCGCTGTAAAATGTATTTTGCGTCAGCCAATGCATGATGGCAAGGGCTTTGCCAAACACTGTTTTCCGGTTTTCAAGCTTTGGAATTATATATTTTTTTACTAATTTCCTATATTGCGGCAAATATCCAAATAAATTGGCATATTCCGCAGGCGCAAGGCCATCTGTACTGCCGATTGACAGCGTCTGAGACGCTTCCTTATAGTTATCAGGGTTTTTGACAAACCGCAGGTAATTTTCCCACTGGTTTAATTCCAACCCATTTAATCGCACCTCTTTTTCTGCATTCATGATCATACCACCTTCCTCTTAAATAAAAAAACGACAAGATTTCTTCAATCATTGTCGTTTTTTTGGTGGGCCATCTAGGACTCGAACCAAGGACCGTCCGGTTATGAGCCGGATGCTCTAACCAACTGAGCTAATGGCCCAAAATAGACAATAAAGCCTTTCCCAAAGAAAAGGCTTTATTGCTTGGTGACCCGTGCGGGAATCGAACCCGCGTTACCGCCGTGAAAGGGCGGTGTCTTAACCGCTTGACCAACGGGCCATAAGGCTGACTATCCCCACCAAGGTGAGGATAGTCAATTCCGGCAACGATCTACTTTCCCAGGCAGTCGCCCGCCAAGTATCATCGACGCAAAGGAGCTTAACTTCCGTGTTCGGGATGG
>CBCTZG010000067.1:0-15323 GCA_965151315.1 uncultured Clostridia bacterium | reverse complement strand
GAGGTATTCTTTTTTGTCAAACATCTTTTTTGTTTCTTAACAGGAATGCTCCTAATCACCACTTAAATAAACAACAATACCCCATTATGACCAGCAGGCAGGCCTCCAAAACCGCGACGATGTAGATTGGGAGGATAAGCCCCGCCACAATACCGATACAGAATGTCAGCGCCGACAGGCCAATCGCTTTACAGCCTAACGCAATCATAAAAACACCTCGTTTACCCTTGAATTAGTATTAGTATATGCCCGGGGAGAAAAAGTGTTACTCGTTTAAAATTTATCCGGAAAAAATATTGATTTTTAGATCAATACCGTATATAATACAATAAGATAAAGAAATGAAAAGAGGAAATGCAATGATCCATCAAATTATCAATTTACGGGAGGAAGAAAACGGTTTTATTCCTACCCTGACTACATATATCCTGGATGATCCCATGGAGGGCGCGGCCAAGCGGCCGGCTGTTGTGATTTGCCCCGGCGGCGGGTATGGATTTTGCTCCCCCCGGGAGGCGGAACCTATTGCCATGCGGTTTAACGCCGCAGGATTCCACGCGTTTGTATTGGACTACTCTGTAGCGCCGTTTAAATACCCGCGGGCGCTGGAGGAGCTTTCTATGTCTGTGGCACTAGTACGGGAGAAGGCTGAGGAATGGATGATCGAATCAGATAAAATCGCGGTCTGCGGGTTTTCTGCCGGCGGGCATTTGGCCTGTTCATTAGGCATGTTTTGGAATGCGGAGCCGATCCGGCGGACAGACCAGCGCAATAAGCCCAATGCCATGATTCTGTCGTATCCAGTGATCAGCTCCGGCCCATTTGCCCACACGGGCTCCTTTGACAACCTTTGCCAAACCCAGGAGCAGCGCTGCCTGAATTCCCTGGAAAACCAAGTCAGCAAGGATACGCCGCCGGCGTTTATTTGGCACACCTTTGAGGATCCGGCTGTCCCAGTAGAAAACAGCCTGTTCCTAGCCGCCGAAATGCGGAAGCAGGGGATCCCGTTTGAGCTGCATATCTATCAGAAAGGCGGCCACGGCTTATCCACCGCCGGGCCGGATGTTGGAACCACGCCGGGCAGCGTGGGGACAGAAATCAGCACGAATCTGCTAGGCTGGCCTGCTTTGGCGGCTAGCTGGCTTCAAGAGCTGTGATGGATAGCCGGGTAGCCCTGATTGGGATCGTGGTGGAAAGCGATGCGGCCGTCAGCCAGCTAAACGAGCTTCTGCATCAGTATCGGCAGTGGATCATCGGCCGGATGGGCCTGCCGTATCAAAAACGTGAAATTTCGATTATCAGCGTGGCGGTGGACGCGCCGCAGGATGTCATCAGCGCCTTATCCGGCAAGCTGGGGCGCCTGCCGGGGGTCAGCACGAAAACGCTGTATTCGAAGCTATAAATATTCTGACCGGTGGGTTTCCTGCGGGGAAGAGAAAATTTATCTGGCGGGGAAGAATACTGACCCGTTTTACAGAAAGGGGATTGTCAATATGTACGATGTAAAATCGTCCAAGGCAGAGGAATTTATCTGCCATGAAGAAATTTTGGAAACGCTGGATTACGCGGAGAAAAATAAGCATAACGCGGCGTTGATTGATGAAATCCTGGCTAAGGCGAGACTCCGCAAGGGTCTCAGCCACCGGGATGCAGCAGTGCTTTTAGACTGCGATATTCCTGAAAAAAACGAGGAGATTTACCGGCTTGCGGAGCAGATTAAAAAGGATTTTTACGGGAATCGGATCGTCATGTTTGCGCCGCTGTATTTGTCGAATTATTGCGTAAACGGCTGTGTATACTGCCCGTACCACGCAAAAAATAAACATATCCCGCGGAAGAAACTGACCCAGGAGGAAATCAAAAAAGAGGTTGTCGCCCTGCAGGATATGGGGCATAAGCGTTTGGCCATCGAGGCCGGTGAGGACCCGGTCAATAACCCCATCGAATACATATTGGAAAGCATCAAAACGATTTACAGCATCAAGCATAAGAACGGAGCTATCCGCCGGGTCAACGTTAATATAGCGGCCACCACGGTAGAAAATTACCGGAAGCTGAAAGATGCCGGGATCGGCACGTATATCCTATTCCAGGAAACCTATCATAAGGAAAGCTATGAAAAACTGCATCCCACTGGCCCGAAGCATAATTATGCTTACCATACAGAGGCTATGGACCGGGCCATGGAAGGCGGGATCGACGATGTAGGTCTGGGGGTTCTGTACGGTCTTGAACTGTATCGGTATGAGTTTACCGGCCTTTTAATGCACGCGGAGCATTTGGAGGCAAAATTCGGTGTGGGCCCCCATACCATCAGCGTACCCAGGATTCGGCACGCGGATGATATTGACGCTGATTCCTTTGATAATGGGATCGATGACGATACGTTTGCAAAGCTGGTTGCCTGCATCCGGATTGCTGTCCCATATACGGGGATGATCGTATCTACCCGGGAAAGCCAAAAGTGCCGGGAGCGCGTCCTGCATCTGGGAATTTCCCAGATCAGCGGCGGTTCGAAAACCAGCGTTGGCGGCTATGATGAACCGGAGCCGGAACACGAAAGCTCTGAGCAGTTCGACGTGGAGGATAAGCGGACGCTGGACCAGGTGGTCAACTGGCTGATCAAAATGGGGTATATCCCCAGTTTCTGTACCGCCTGTTACCGGGAGGGCCGGACCGGCGACCGGTTTATGAGCCTGTGTAAAAGCGGCCAGATCCAAAACTGCTGTCATCCCAACGCACTGATGACCTTAGAGGAATACCTGGAAGATTACGCCGCGGCGGATACAAAGGCGGCAGGAGCGGAGTTGATTGCCCGGGAAGTGCAGAACATTCCCAATGAAAAGGTCAAAAGTATTGTTTTGGAACGCTTGGAAAAAATCAAAAACGGAGAACGGGATTTCCGATTTTGATTTGATAAACAGGGATTGCTTCTATACAGGCAATCCCTGTTTGTATATTTTGCGGTAAAGCAGGAAAAAAATAATGAATGGAATGCGCAATATCATGAAATTATACAAATCCCCAAAAAAATCTTGCTTTTTCCAGAATTTTATGATATTATACTCCAGTATGACATTACACACATTCCCAGATGCCGGCGGCTGTTGCCAGACTGGTTCCCGGCGGCGCGAGAAGGGGATGGAGGAATAAAAAACAAGGAGGAAAAAAGAATGTCAAACGTAATTTCAATGAAGCAGCTTTTGGAGGCCGGCGTACATTTCGGTCACCAGACCAGACGGTGGAACCCGAAAATGGCAGAGTATATCTTTACCGAGCGGAACGGGATCTATATCATCGACCTGCAGAAGACTGTAAAAAAAGTAGAAGAAGCCTATTATTTCGTACGGGATATTGTCGCTTCCGGTGAATCAATTTTGTTTGTCGGTACCAAGAAACAGGCGCAGGATTCCATTAAAGAAGAGGCTGAGCGCGTCGGTATGTACTATGTAAATGCTAGATGGCTGGGCGGTATGATGACCAACTTTAAAACCATCCAGAAGCGGATCGACCGTTTGGCGCAGATCAATAAGATGGAGGAAGAGGGCACCTTTGACCTGCTGCCCAAAAAAGAGGTTATCAATCTGAAGGCACAGCGGGATAAGCTGGAAAAATACCTGGGCGGCATCAAGGATATGAAAAAGCTGCCTGGCGCGTTGTTTGTTGTTGATCCCCGGAAAGAAAAGATTGCGATTGCAGAGGCAAAGAAGCTGGGAATCCCCGTTGTTGCAATTGTTGATACAAACTGCGATCCAGAAGAAGTGGATTATGTAATTCCTGGCAACGATGACGCGATTCGTGCCGTAAAGCTGATTGCTTCCACGATTTCCAACGCGATTATGGAAGGCAAGCAGGGCGAGGACGCAATGGCTGCTGACGCGGAAGCTGAAAAGGTAGAAGAAGCAGACGACGCTGAATAAGATATAAAATCGGTAAGGGCAGTCTTGGGTCTTCTGGAAAGACTGTGGCTGCCTTTTCCGATGAAAAATATTTGAATTTGGAGGATAAAATAATGGCATTTACAGCACAAGATGTAAAAGAACTCAGAGAAATGACTGGCTGCGGTATGATGGACTGCAAAAAGGCCTTAACGGAAACCAACGGCGATAAAGAAAAGGCGATTGAATTCCTGCGCGAAAAAGGTTTGGCTACCGCCGCGAAAAAAGCTGGCAGGATTGCGGCAGAGGGAATTGTAAAAGCATATATTGATGAAGCGGCAAAGGTTGGCGTTTTGGTAGAGGTTAATTCTGAAACTGATTTCGTAGCGAAAAATGCTGAATTCCAAGAATTTGTAACTAACGTGGCAAAGCAGATAGCCGCCACCAATCCAGCAGATGTTGAAGCGCTGCTGGCTGAGAAGTTCATCGAAGGCGACAAGACTATTGGTGAAATGCTGACAGAAAAAATCGCGAAGATCGGCGAAAATATGAATATCCGCCGTTTCTGCCGGTTTGAGGGCGATATTGTTTCCTATATCCATGGCGAGGGACGGATCGGCGTTTTAGTGAAGTTTGACACAGATGTGGCTGATCAGAACGGCTTTGCTGAATTTGGCAAGGACATTGCCATGCAGATTGCTGCGGCTGGTGCGCAGTATCTGGATAAAGCTTCTGTTCCGGCAGACGTTGTAGAAAAAGAAAAGGAAATTTTGTCTGTTCAGGCTTTGAACGAGGGAAAGCCTGCTAATATTGTCGAAAAAATGGTTATGGGCAGAATTAACAAGTTCTATAAAGAGGTTTGTCTGGTAGAGCAGGAATATATTAAGGATCCGGACATCTCCGTTACAAAGTATGTGCAGGATACAGCCAGCAAGCTGGGCGGCAGCATAAAGATTGCAGACTACGTCCGGTTTGAAAAGGGCGAGGGTCTGGAAAAGAAGGAAGAGAACTTTGCTGACGAAGTTGCCAGCATGATTAAATAATTTATTTATTTGTAATAAAAAATACCGCCTGATGGCGGTGTTTTTTATTGTTTTAAATATGCATACAATGCAGGCAACAGATCTTTTGCCTTATTATAGCCCTCCTGATAAAAATCAACCAGAATCTGCGGATTGTTTTCTGTACGCTTAATCCCATGAGTATTGTCCGGCGCAATAATAAAGACCTTGTTTTCCTTTTCCAGCGCAGCCAGCGCGTCGATACACGCATTATATACCTCGTGCCGGGTACTTAAATCCCGGACGAGATTTGGATAATGTTTATATACCTTCTCTGCCAAGGAAATGGTAGCATCCGGTGCTTTCCGGTATGTCCTTTCCCGAGTCAGCACAACAATCACTTTATCACACCCAGCCTTAAACGCCTGCTGATAGGGAATTGAATCTGATAATCCGCCGTCCATATATAAATTCCCATTGATTTCTACCGGTTTAAATATAAACGGAAGAGAACAGCTGGCCCGCAAAACCATGAACTGTTTATCATTCCGCGGAACCTCCAGGTATTCGGGCAAGCCGGTCTTGATGTTGGTAACAACGCCGACGACCTTTCCCGGATAATCCGCGAAGGCCTGATAATCAAAAGGAAGATAGTGATTAGGGATATCGTCAAAAACGAACTGTAGATTATAATAGCTTTTATTGCTGGGCTTAAATAAATGCCGAAGCCCCATATAGCGTTTGTCCGGCAGAAAACGCCGGTTTAGTTCTAAATTCCTGCCGATCTGCCCGGAGGCATAAGAGATACCGTATGCGATGCCGGCAGATACCCCAATCAAATAATCCGCTGTAATTTTTTCTTCTAAAAGCACGTCTAAAACGCCGCAGGAAAATACTGTCCGGCTGGCGCCACCCTCCAATACAAGTCCCAATTTCATTTTCCGCTCTCCTTTAAAAGCAAGTATCTGTCCATAGCCTGGCACAGATTGTCTATTTCAATAATATATTTTCGTATACTATACGGCCGTGGAATTTCATTTTTATATTATAAATAAAAAAAATTTACTTGTCAAGCTGTTTTTCTTTTACCAATAATACCAAATTACCAGAAAAAGGATTAGTAGATTTGTAAAAATATAGATAATTTTGTTGACTTTTGTCAAAAAGAATGTATAATATAAGTATAAGGGAAGTTAAAAAGAAAAAGGAGCGATGCTGGTATGAAAGCAACAGGGGTAGTCCGTCCGGTAGATGAACTGGGAAGGGTTGTAATTCCGAAAGAACTGCGGAAAACATTTAACATCAAAGAAAAAGATGGTTTGGAAATTTATGTAGAGGATGATTTAATCATTTTAAAGAAATATGAGCCGGCCTGTCTTTTTTGCGGAGATGCGAAGGATGTTTTTCAATATAAAGGGAAAATGATCTGCCCAGTCTGCGCAAAAAAAATTGGCACCTTGGGAGAATAAAAAACGGCCGTGCAAAACGCACGGCCACTTTTTATTTATTGCCGGGAAAATGATATATCATCGATATCCAGGGATTGTGATCCGTTGCTTGTAACCTGGAATTCTATTCTCGCATACGCGGTACCGCTGGGAGCCTTTGTTGTCAGCCCGCGATAATATGCAAAATTTCGATTATCAGTGGGAATATCCTGTTGCTTGACTTGAATCTGCAGGCCAGTTGTCATATTATTCAGGGCGTCAGCAAATGTTATCTTTGCTGTTACACCAACCTGTGCGCCCTCACCATGCGCAAAGAAGGAAAATGCATAGGCGCATTTTTCTTGAATGGCAATATCTTGGTACAGGATAGCGCCGTCTTTTAAATTTACAGCGCTGTTGCCGGAGTGAACCCGGCCATCCTGCGAAACCTCTTCAATCAGCTTCGGCGTCGTGGTAAACCAGCCAACCGGTATATTTTCTACAAATTCTTCCATTTCGCCATTTACTAACAATTCTCCGCCACAGCCGCAGTGACAGCAGCTTCCCGCAGGGCCGGTGGCACCCGTCGCACCTGTTGGGCCTGTGGGACCGGTAGGACCTGCAGGGCCCGTGGCTCCCGTAGCGCCAGAAATACCAACGCCAGTTGCTCCTGTTGGGCCAGTTGCCCCTGTCGGGCCGGTGGGGCCGGTTGCTCCATCATTACCCGCTGGGCCTGTATCACCCCGTGGGATAACAAATGCTAACATACCGGTGAATTCATCGCCCATATCTGTAACGGAGGCTTCCGTCCCGGGATCACCAGTAGTTGTAGACTGTACCTGCATACCACGGCCGGTTGCTCCGGTAGCGCCGGTCAAGCCATCTGCGCCAGTAGCACCCGTGGATCCGGTGCCCGCGGGGCCTGTCGGGCCTGTAGCACCGGTAGGACCGGTTGTGCCAGTAGGCCCTGTCGGTCCTGTAGCGCCGGTCGCTCCGGTTACGCCAATACCGGTTAGGCCAGTGGGGCCTGTAGCCCCTGTCGGGCCGGTAGGCCCTTGAATACCCGCGGGCCCAATTGCACCAGTGGCGCCAGTAGGGCCCGTTGGGCCGGTTGCTCCGGCAGCACCAGTCGCGCCAGTGGCGCCTGTTCCCGCCGGCCCGGTAGGCCCAGTATTTCCAGTCACGCCAGTGGGGCCAGTAGGTCCTGTTGGGCCTGTGGGACCAGTTATACTAATTCCAATCGGTCCCGTTGGACCCGTAGGGCCAGTCGGACCGGTCGGCCCCGGTACAGGACAAGACGGGCAACAGCAATCACAGCAGTTGTTTCTTGGCTGCGGAAAATCCGGGGTACAGTCAATTCGATTCATACGTTCACGCATTGTTATTACTTCCTTTCGTTTCTTTCAACTTGTTTTTGAAATAATTTCGATTATACACATAGCTCTTATCTTTTGGTTTATATGCACCGGCTTTTTCATTGCATTGATTTGCCTTTTCATATTCACCCAGCCGATCGTAGCACACTGCCATTTGGATATTTGGAATATAGCCGTAATACGCGGGATCAACAAATCCGCCGGATGAAACATCTGGTTCCATATCCGCCGCGATCGCATACCAAAAAACGGCAGTTTGATACTGTTCCCGGCACATAAAGTATTCGCCCAGATCGCAGCAGACTTCTGCCCGGGGCCGGTCAAAGGCAAAGCTTTTCAAAAGCGCGGGCAGGGGAGAACGCCCCTGCAGCCGCAGGCATTTTGCCAAATTCCGGCAGGCCTCAATTTTGTTTTCCACCCAGCCGCCGTCCTGGTCTAAAAATTTTTCAAAAACAGCCGCCGCTTCAGAAATCCGATTATGAAAATACAGTTCCCGAGCGTAATAAAATTGCTGCCGCGGATCCAGCGATTTCCCATCTGCCAGCATTTTTTCAAATATTCGCAGATTCCGAAGGGGATCACTGCGGTGTAGTTTTTTGTGCCAGATCGCAATATCGCTGCTGATCATATTTCCAGACGGCGGAATGACTTCATGGATTTCGCCGATCCATCGGAACCCTGCTTCCCGCCTGACGATCCGCTCCCGGTTATACGACATAGTGGGTACGCCTTCGGCGTCAAATGCCACATCATACCGCATCATAATCATGTCTACGGCAGGATCCAAGGTCTGCTTTAGCTGTAGCAAGCGGCGTTGATTCGGGGGACTGATCACATCGTCTGCATCCAGCCATAAAATATAGTCCATCGTTGCCTGCTGGAAAGAAAAATTCCGCGCCGCGGCAAAATCATCAATCCAGGCAAAATCGTATACATGCTCTGTATACTGGCGGGCAATCTGCTTAGTTTGGTCCTGAGAGCCTGTGTCTACAATGATAATTTCATCTGCGATACCATCAACACAGTCTAAGCATCTCGCTAAGACATCTTCTTCATTTTTGACGATCATACATAAGCTCAGTGAAATCATGCGAAAACTCCTCAATAGCGTATTTATAGTCAGTGCAGGGCAGCATTTATATGCCGCCTAATATTAACATATGAAAACAAAAAACAGAGGTGAAAGATTCTTGAAAATAAATTGATATTATGGTATACTGTATTCAGATTTGTTCATGAAAGGAGCCGAACCATGATATTGACCATTGATATTGGCAATTCCTATATTACCATCGGCGGGTATGCCGGCCAGGCACTGGTTTTCGTTTCTGATCTCGTAACGGATCTGTATCGGACCAGTGATCAGTACGCCATTGATCTTCAAAACCTGACCCGACTAAAGGCCGTGGATACGGGGAATATTACCGGAGCAATCATCAGTTCGGTCGTGCCGGAGCTGACAGAGGTAATTCAGAACGCTGTTTTGACGCTGACTGGGATCACCCCGCTTGTAGTGGGGCCAGGGGTAAAATCTGGTTTGAATATCCTGATCGACAATCCGGCCCAGTTAGGCGCGGATACCGTAGCCTGTGCCGTGGCCGCCCTGGCATATTATACGCCGCCGTGTATCATCTGTGACCTGGGTACGGCCACTGTCTTAAGCGTCATCGACCAGGAAAAGCGTTTTTTAGGCGCAATTATTGCCGCTGGCGTGGGAACCACACTGGATATTTTTACCCGGCGTACAGCGCTATTGCCTCATGTAAATATTGAAAAGCCTAAGAAGCTGATCGGCAAAAACACTGTTCATTCCGTTCAGTCCGGGCTGGTTAACGGTACAGCGTCTATGATCGACGGCTTGATCCTCCGGATCGAACGGGAATTGGACTGCGAAGCGAAAATTATTGCTACGGGGAAGATGACCCAGAAAATTATTCCGTACTGCGACCGTTCCATCGAAATCCGGGATTATCTGCTTTTGGATGGCCTGCGGCTGATTTATGAACGGAATGTCTAAATTTTACCTGCCGAGTCCGCATTTACAGTTATCGGATTTTGTGTTATAATAACGTTATATCATCATCAAGGAGTACACCATCTATGCGAAAAAAATTGATTATCATTGCCTTATTGCTAACCTTTTCAACACAGACGGCGTTTGCGTCGATTCTAGGGAATCTCATTGACAGCTCATCCATGCTGATCGCCCCCAATACCAATTACTATAAAACGTCTTTTATGTCAGACCAGAAAGGCGTCGGCCGGCAGACGGAATATTTCGCGGAATATACGCCCACTGCAGATGTCCTGCCTGTTGTTGTAACTGGGGAAAGTATTTGGGGCAGAAGAACCATTATGCAGGCTATTGACTATATGACCCAAAATCATATGCAGCCCATGCTGGGGATCAATGCCTCGTTTTTTTCACTCAGTACAGGCGTTCCCATGGGGCATGTGATCACCAACGGCGAGATCACCTCCAAGGATGGAACAACACTGCCCGCCATCGGATTTCGAGCGGACGGGACCGCGTTTATTGCGGATTTAGGAATATACACCACAGCAACCTTCGGGGAATATATCGTGGAAGTACCGCATATCAACAAATATTGCCAAAGCTCAACACAAGTGTTAAACCTTTACACCGACACATTCGACACCAATACACACGCGCAGACAAACACAATCAATATTGTGCTATCCAATGTCGATCAGCGGCTGGGAATCGGAAAGACGACGAATACCACAGTAGAAGAGATTATTTATGCAGATGGCGCTGTAGATATCCCTGTCGGAAAAATGGTACTCACGTTAAACATGACGGGGAATCAATGGATTAAGCAGCTTTTGCAAACCTTGCAAATTGGTGATTCTGTCAGCATACATAGTGAAGCAACTGCTGATTCTGATCTTTGGAATACGGCGTATAACGCTCTTGGCAGTGAAGGAAAAAGACTTGTCAGAGATGGACAGGTACAGTCGGGGTTTGAGGCTGGTGCCGCACCGCGGACGGCCGTCGGGATTACCGGAACGGGCTCTATTATTTTCTATGTTCTGGACGGCCGGCAGCAGGGCTACAGTTATGGCGCCAAACAGGCTACCATTGCCCAGCGGATGATAGAACTAGGCTGTGTAGACGCGCTGAATTTAGACGGCGGCGGTTCCACGACCATTGCCGGCGTATATCCGGGCAGTGACGCGGCCTCTGTATTTAATTCGCCGTCTGACGGCGGGCTTCGAAAGGTAACGAATTTTATTTTTCTGCAAAACATGCGGGAGCCTACAGGTGAAGTTGGCGGCTTGTACATATATCCACAGAAGCAGAATATATTAGCCGGCAGCAGCTATCAGCTTGAAACCAAGGCTGTAGATACGACTTTTTATCCAACGGCGCTGCCTGCCGAAATGGATTATTCCATTGAAAGCGGCGATGGTTCAGTCAGCTCAACCGGTCTGCTAACCGTGGGAAGCAGCGGGGACGTTACGATAAAGGTGCAGAGCGGCCAGGCATCCGGGACAGCCACCTATACCATTGTAAACAATCCATCCAGCATCAGCGTTTATAACCGGGATAACGACCAGCTTCTGGAATCTATCACCGCGAACGGCGGGGCGGTGGTAAATCTATATGCAAAAGCTACGTTTGCGGGTAGCCCATTGCCTTCCTCGGCAGAAAGCTACACTTGGCGGATTGAGTCCGGGGATATTGGCGAAATCACCCCTGCCGGCCAGCTGATTTTATCAGAAAACAAAACGGCCAGCGGGATTATCAGCGTTACGGCCGGAACAACCACAAAGCGGATTCCGGTAACCATCACCGGGGGGATAGAATCTCTGGAACTGTATCCCTACAGTGAGATCAATATGGACGGAAATACCCTGACCGTTGATATATTCAGCTATAACGCCGGCATTGACCCGGAAAATTGCACCATCAATTTGGATCAGGAAAACATTGTCGGTCAGGCGCAGACAGAGTATATCGTTGTAGACGGCAAGCATATCCAGTATCGCTACCCGGTAGACGACACATTCTTTAATGAAATTCATAAGGTAACTGTTATATCCGGTCTGGAAACAGGATACAGGGCATTAAATACATGGAGCTATACGCCGGAGGAAAATCGGGAAAGCCCGTTTGCGGATACCCAGGATCATTGGGCGAAGGACGTGATCACCTATATGAACCGGGCTGGGGTCATCAATGGGATGCAAGAGGAAAATACATTGTACTTTGCGCCGGACCAGGCCATTACCAGAGCTGCCTTTGCGGTCATGATGGCCAATTATTTGGAGGTAGATTTATCAGCCTATCAGGATGTCGACTTGTCCGTCTTTGCAGACTGGTCTGAAATCCCGCAATGGGCCGCCGGCGCGGTTAAGGCCATGTATCAGTTGGGCGTGATCAGCGGCAGTCTGAATAATGGACAGCTGTATTTTAATCCTTTGCAATCGGTTACCCGGGCGGAGATTATGACGATTATCTCCCGGACGCTGCCGAATGGGCTTCGGGTAGCAGATGTTGGTTATGCGGATAAGGCGTCCATTCCAACCTGGGCTTCCGGCGCTGTTGGAATTTTGGCGAACGCCGGCCTTGTTTCCGGCTACGCGGATAACACGATCCGGCCGCAAAACCCGGTGACCCGGGCTGAAGCGGCGGTTATGCTGTTTAATGTATATTAAGTTTATTAAAAAACAGCAGCAAAGCCGCCGTTCAGACCGTCGAAAAACTCGTCCTGCCGCAAGCAGGAAAATAAGAAAAACGCGTTCTAAAAATAATTATTTACTAAAAGCCATGCGGGCTTCATGAAGAAACCCGCATGGCTGCTTGCTTTTTGTAAAAATGCCTCCACTGTACCACTGTACGCCGACGGGAACATTTTCACAAAATATCCCTCCATTTTTCAATAGTCTCTCAGCGTGTCGACTTTATCGACACGCTGACAGCGGCAAAGCCACTGTTTTTTTTCAATACGGTTTTATACAAATTCCTGTGTTTTCCATATAAAATCCATATATTCTATACAAAATATTTTTTTTTGTTAAATTTAGTAGATTTTTTTGTAAAATTGTTGTACAATGGTTAAGGTAAAAAATTTAAAATGGAGAATTATAGTTTTCAGGAGGGAAAAAGATGGATGCTGTTCAAAAATGGAGCTATGAATTGAAAGCAAAGGAAATCGTGGATATCTTAAATGACCATTCGTTTGACGCAATTTATGCCCAAACTGTAGCGGACGCCAAAAAAGTTTTAACCGAAAAGCTGCCGGAAGGCGCGACAATTGCTGTTGGCGGATCGGTTACTTTGAATTCGACAGGTATAATGGATGAGATAATTCGGAATCCTAAATACAATTTCATTGATCGGTTTCATGCGGACAGCTATGAGCACATGCTGGATTTGTACAGGGAAGGATTGACAAGCGATGTTTTTGTATCCAGCGTAAACGCCATAACAAAACAAGGGCAGCTGATTTGTATGGACTGTACAGGGAACCGGATCAGCTCCATCATCTTTGGACCGAAAAAGGTTGTGATTATTGCCGGCGTGAATAAAGTGTGCGATACATTAGAAGACGGTCTAAAGCGTGTACGGGAGATCGCGCCTCTGAACGCGAGACGCCTGCCGCATAAAAACGCAGCTTGCTTTGAAGATGGGAAATGCCATCGCGATGTCTGCAAAAATAAAGACCGTGTATGCAATAATATTGGGATTGTGGACGGATGTTATTATAACCCTGGCCGGATTACGGTGATTATCGTACCGGAAGATTTGGGATATTGATATTGCCGGAATAGGCGGAAGGAGGAATTGTTTTGGGTAATATTGCTTGGTTATTTAATTTGCTGGCGGGACTGGCCCTTTTCTTATACGGTATGAAAATCATGGGGGAGGGGCTGGAAAAATCCGCCGGGAACCAGATGAGCCAGATTATTGACCGGCTGACAGGAAACATTTTCAAAGGGCTGTTCATTGGTACGGTGGTTACCGCACTGATCCAAAGCTCGTCAGCGACTACTGTTATGGTAGTAGGTTTTATTAACGCCGGTTTAATGAATCTTTCCCAGGCAGTCGGCGTGATTTTTGGTGCGAATATTGGAACGACGGTTACAGCTTTGCTCATTAGTTTAGAGGATATTAACGCCAGCGCCGTCTGGATTCTGAATATCTTTAAGCCATCATTTTTAGCACCGTTGGCGGCAGTTATCGGCGTGATCCTTTTGTTCTTTTCGAATAAGAAAAAATATCACTATATTGGCGAAATTTTGGCCGGATTCGGCATCCTGTTTATCGGAATGGGAACTATGTCAGACGCGATGAAATTTCTGGAAAACTCCGCAGCGTTTGAAAGTATCATGCAGAGCCTCCAAAATCCTATTTTGGGTATTTTAGTTGGACTTGTGCTCACGATGATCATCCAAAGCTCATCGGCTTCTGTCGGAATTTTACAGGCGGCCTCCGCCACCGGACTGATCACCTTCCCTACAGCGGTGTCCATTGTCCTGGGGCAGAACATTGGGACCTGCGTAACGGCTGTCATTTCCTCTGTCGGTGCGAACCGGGAGGCAAAAAAGGCCGCGTGGCTCAATGTTATGTTTAATACGATCGGTATGTTGATTTTTACCATTGTATTGTACGGTTTCGGCGTCGGAAAGTTTTTGCCGGTTTGGTCAGCTAACGCGACGAAGACCAATATAGCCGGATTCCATATCCTGTTTAATCTGATCAATTCCTTCCTGCTGATCCCGTTCAGCGGATTGATGGTACGGATGGTAGATAAATTGGTGCCGAAGGAAAATACAAGCGACACCACAACCTTAGACGAGCGGTTGCTGCAAACGCCTACGCTTGCTTTGGATCAGGCTCGGCGCGAGCTTTTGAACATGATGCAGGAAACGAAGAAAAGCGTAACGATTGGCTTTGATATGCTGGAAAACGGGACAACAGCTGACGAGGACGTCCTGGATCAGCTGGAAGATGAAATTGATCTATATGAATCGCATATCACCCAATATTTGATCAAGGTGTCGGATGAGCCGCTGACGCCTACGGAAAATATTGAAATTTCTTCTATGTTCCATGTGATTACGGACATTGAGCGGATGGGGGATCATGCCTATAATATTTCCCAGTCTATGAATAAGCTCCACAGCCAGGGAAACGCGTTCAGCGACTCTGCAAAAAATGAACTGACCCGGATGTATACAGCCGTCAACAAGCTGGTCGATAAGACGCTGCTGGCGTTTGAACAACGGGACGCAAAACTAGCTACAGACCTTCAGGCTATTGAGGATGTGGTGGATTTGCTGAAGGTTCAGCTCAAGGACTCGCATCTTGACCGCTTGGCCAAGCATGAATGCTCCTTTGAGCAGGGTGTCGTATTCCTGGATATTGTCACCAACCTGGAACGGATTGCGGACCATTGCTCCAATGTCGGTCTGTCTGTTGAGCAAATTACTGCCCATGGAACTGTAATTGATCCTCATGAGCATTTAAAGGATATTCACAAAAATCCCAGTGAGGACTTCCAGAAGATGTACGATAAATATATTGATAAGTATACAAAATAAATATCCCCCCGTATAATGAAGTTGTAAGATAAAGGTAGACACATGGAAAACCACCATGTTGTTTACCTT
>CBCTZG010000066.1:0-15718 GCA_965151315.1 uncultured Clostridia bacterium | reverse complement strand
ACCGGATCTTTCATCCTTTTTATTCAACTGTCCAATATGTATTGTAGCATAACACCTGTCAGCCAAACCATTTATAAAAAAAGGGTTGATTTTTCCAGACATCTATGCTATACTAAATTGCATAGTATATTTCTTATGATGAATTGTGTTTAGATTGTTTTAATCTGGAGGCGTAGCTCAGTTGGTTAGAGTGCTTGCTTGACATGCAAGAGGTCACAGGTTCGATTCCTGTCGTCTCCACCACATCGGGACGTCAACTTTGATAAAAAGCTGACGCCCTTGTTTTTTTGCCAGAAGAGCCTTGAAACAATATCAGTTTTTCCCCCGTAGGCGGCCATATTCCTTCCCGCACTGTTTACCCGGAAGCCTCCTTCCTGCATCACGATATGGAATATTACACCGATTGTGGGCGCTGCCACAAACGCCGCAGCCATTCGTTTTTTGAGCCCAAACCTACCGCTATCGCCCTCAATGCTGTTTGGCAAAAGTCACTTTAAGCGCGGACGAGTTCCGGTCCATGTCATTCTGACGGCATAAAACTATGCCGTTTCTCACAAGTACTAAAAACTGCGGTTTTTTATCGCGAACGGGGGCTATTTTTTGTTTGGGCGGCAGACAGTTCCCGCCACACGGTTGCCAGCATGGTGATAAAGCAGGCCGCGCCGCCGATAAAATTAGATATGGGCTCTGCCAGGAATACGCCGTTGGTGCCCAGCCCAAACAGCCGGGGCAGCAGGACGGTGAGCGGGATCACGATAACGGCTTTGCGCAGCAGGGAGAAAAATACCGCCTGCCGGGATTTTCCCAAGGCCACAAATACAGACTGGCCGGAAAATTGCAGGGACATCATAAAAAAGCCGAAAAAGTAGATATGGATCGCCCGGACGCCGGCAGAAATCAGCTGGGGATCATCGTTGAAAACGGAAATGAAAAACCGGGGGAACAGAGTGAGGAGTCCCCAGGCGGCCAGGGTATACAGGATGCAGAATACGGAGGTGAATTGGATGGCGGCCTGCACCCGCTTGTATTCCCCCGCGCCGTAGTTGTAGCCCATGACGGGCTGGGCCCCGTTGGTGAGCCCGGTTACCGGCATGGTAAAGACTTCCCGGATGGAATTGATGATGGTCATAACCCCGATGTAAATATCTCCGCCAAACCGGGCTAACGCAGCATTGCAGACGATTTGCACAGCACTGTTGGTAATGGACATGACAAAGCCCGAAAGTCCCAGGCCGCTGATTTTCCCCACCAAACGACGGTCCAGCCGAAAATTGGCAGGCTTTAGTTTTAGAGTCGCCCGTTTCCCGGTCAGGAACCGGAGCACCCATGCGGCGGACAGGGCCTGGGAAATCACAGTGGCGATGGCCGCGCCCTGAACGCCCATCCGCAAACCGAAAATAAAGACTGGATCCAGCAGAATGTTAGCCACGGCGCCGATCAGTACACTGGCCATACCGGTCCGGGCAAAGCCCTGGGCATTGATGAAGCTGTTCATGCCCAGCCCGGTCATGACAAAGACGGTTCCCGAAAGATAGATGGATAAATACCCGTCGGCATAGCCGAAGGTGTCCGGGCTGGCGCCGAACAGCCATAACAATGGATCCTTGCAGAGGTAACCAGCCGCTGTTAAAAGCAGGCTGGATCCGACCAGCAGGCAGAAAGAAGTGCCCATGATCCGCTCCGCCTCCTGGTTGTCCCCGCGGCCGCGGGCAATGGCACAAAGCGGCGCGCCGCCCAAGCCAAACAAGTTGGCAAACGCGATTACCATGGTGATGACCGGCAGGGTCAGGCCAAGGCCGGTTAAGGCCGCGGCGGATTCCGACGGCAGCCGGCCGATGTAGATGCGGTCTACAATGTTATACAATACGTTGACTAGCTGGGCCAGAGTCATGGGAAGCGCCATATTTAAAATGTTTTGGATTACACTGCCTTTAGAAAAGTCATTTTGTGCCATATTATCGATCCTTTCTGCATCGTATTATATCATACTCCGCAGGAATTTCCAATCTGTTTTAGAAATTTAGGCGGAATTGCACAAAGGGTTGGGCTTGCATTTTTCCGGATTTTGCGGTAAAATATAAGGTAATGTAAAGGAGCGGAACTAAAAATGGTCATTGATTTTCATACCCACGCGTTCCCAGATAAAATTGCGGAGCGCACCATTGATATTTTAGAGGAAAATACCCTGCGGGAGTCGGGAAAAAAAAGCAAAGCGGTACGGGCCGGCGATGTGGCTGGGCTGCGGGCGCTGATGGCCCAGGACGGGGTGGAGCTTTCTGTTGTCCTGCCCATCGCCACCACGGTGACCCAATCCGGCTCGATCAACCGGTTTGCCAAGGAGTTGAACGCACAGCCGGGTCTGATCTCCTTTGGCAGTGTACATCCGATGCAGGCGGACTGGGAAGCGGTGTTGGAGGAAATTCACGCCATGGGGCTCCTGGGGATCAAGCTGCACCCGGAATACCAGAAGGCGAATATTGATGAGCTGGAATCAGTACGGATTTTGAAAAAATGCGCGGAGCTTGGGCTGATCGTGGTTGTTCATGCTGGGGCGGATATTGGAATGCCGCCGCCGGTACATTGCAGGCCAAAGCAGCTGCGGTCGGCGTTAGAGCAGGCGCCTGGGATCCGGCTTGTGGCCGCGCATATGGGCGGCTGGCGGATGTGGGACGATGTGGAGCGGTATTTAGTTGGACAGCCGCTGTTTTTCGATACCAGCTTCAGCGTGACCCAAATGGCGCCGGAGCAGGCCCGGCGGATCATTGAAAACCACGGTGCGGATAGGATTCTGTTTGGGACGGATTCCCCCTGGGAGGCGCCCCGGGATACCCTTGCCGCTTTGGCGGGGCTGGAGCTTTCCGCTGCTGAGCTGGAAAAAATCCAATATAAAAACGCGGCGAAGCTGCTGAATTTACCGGAAATCCCTTGCATATCCCGGTAAATCATGTATAATGATAGAAGATTCGTATTGGAGAATGGAGAATGAACATGAGCATTGGCACAAATTTCGGGGGTCTGTTTTCCAAGGACATAGCCATTGATCTGGGAACAGCCACCACACTTTTGTATGTGCAGGGAGAGGGGATTGTGCTGTACGAGCCGTCGGTAACGGCGTATGACGTGGACGACAAAAGCATCCAGGCTGTGGGCGAAGAGGCATGGGCAATGCTGGGGAAAACGCCCCAGGCGCTGGCGGTGGAGCACCCGCTGTCCGGCGGCGTGATCACAGACAGCTATCTGGCGGCGGAAATGCTCCGGCGGTTTATCGCTAAGGTATGCCAAAAAAGCCTTTTAAAGCCCAGGGTAATGGTTTGCGTACCGGCGGACATTACAGACGTGGAACAGCGGGCCGTAATTGAAGCCTGCAGCCAGGCGGGCGCCCGGCGGGTATATATTATTGAGGAGCCCATCGCGGCGGCCATCGGCGCGGGCTGCGATATTTCCCTAGCCCGGGGGATGCTGATCGTGGACATTGGCGGCGGAACTACGGACGTGGCGGCGATTTCCCTGGGGCAGGCGGTTATCAGCCGATCCATCAAAACGGCCGGCGACAGCTTTACACAGGCGGTAATAGACTATATGCAAAAGCGGTATAACCTGAATATAGGCCAGCCCACGGCAGAGAAGATTAAGCGGGAGGTGGGCTGCGTATTCCCCCGGGAACGGATCGTAAGCGTTACAATCTGCGGGACGGACACCCAGTCGGGACTGCCCAGAACTGCCGCGATCAATTCCGACGAGATCCGGGAGGCGTTCGACGGGGTGGTAGGAGAAGTCATCCAGGCCATTAAGGACACTCTGGAGGATACGCCGCCGGAGCTTTTAAACGATATTTTAGAGGACGGCATCCTGCTGACCGGCGGCGGCGCCAAGATCTACGGGCTGGACAAGCGCCTGCGTATCGAAACAGGGATCAAGATCTTCCTGGCCCAGGATATGGACGCCTGTGTGATCAAGGGCGCGGGGGTCGCCCTAGACAGCGTAGGCCGCCGGAACGTAGACGCCGCCCATACATACTATAAAACCATTTAAGAAAGGATACCAGCTATGTTGGAAAATATTGATATTCAGAAAATTCTGCCCCATCGTTACCCCATTCTTTTGGTGGACAAGGTGTTGGAGATGGAGGCCGGGAAGCGGGCCGTGGGAATTAAAAACGTTTCTGCCAACGAGCCCTTTTTCCAGGGGCACTTCCCCGGAAACCCGATCATGCCGGGAGTGCTGATTGCGGAAAGCCTAGCCCAGTTAGGTGCGGTTTTACTGCTGTCTATGCCGGAGAACAAAGGGAAAATCGGTGTGTTTACCGGGATCAACAATTTCAAGTTCCGCCGGCAGGTGGTACCGGGGGACACATTGCGGCTGGAGGCGGAGCTGGTTGTTTACCGCCACGGCATGGGGAAGGCGAATGTAAAAGCTGCGGTCGGGGATCAGGTGGCTGCGGCTGGCGAGATCAGCTTTGCGGTTGTGGATAACGCCGCCAGCCAAGCCGGATGACCCCGCCGGAAATTTTCCCGGACGAAACCGTAGAGGACCTGCAGGCCGGCGGACTCCGGCTGATCCAGAAACGAAACGGTTTCCGATTTGGGACGGACGCGGTGCTTTTGGCTGATTTTGCCAGCGGGACTACCGCCCGGGAAATCTTGGATTTATGCACGGGAACGGGGATCGTTCCCATTTTGCTTTCGCATAAGACCAATACGCCCCGGATTTTCGGCCTGGAAATCCAGAAAGTGATCTGCGGAATGGCCCAGCGCTCTGTGGCGCTGAACAGCCTGGAGCGCCGGGTGGAGATTCGCCAGGGCGACCTGCGGCAGGCGGCGGCGTATTACGGCAGAGGAAGGTTTGATATGGTCACCTGCAATCCGCCGTATATGAAAGCCGGCGCGGGCATTCAAAATGCGGCGGAAGAAAAGCTGATTGCCCGGCATGAGGTTACGTGTACCTTATCGGATGTGGTCCAGGCATCGGCGGAGCTGCTGCGGCCCGGCGGTCATTTGATTATGGTGCACCGGCCCAGCCGGCTGGCGGAGCTTTTCTGGGCCATGCGGCAGCGGCAGCTTGAACCCAAGCGGCTGCGGCTGGTACACCCGGCTCCCGACCGGGAACCGGTCCTGTGTCTGGTAGACGGCAGCCTCCGCGGCGGGACAGAGCTGCGGATCCTGCCGCCCCTGTTTTTAAGGGATCCTGCAGGCGGAGAGAGCAAAGAACTGAAAAAAATATATGGAAGAGGATAATAAGCCCATGTGCGGAACATTATATTTATGTGCCACGCCTATCGGAAACCTGGGGGATATATCCTACCGGGCCTTGGAGGCGCTCAAGGCGGCGGATCTGGTAGCGGCGGAGGATACCCGCCGGACCGTACAGCTTTTGAACCATTTTGGCATTGCCAAGCCCTTGACTAGCTATCATGAGCATAATAAGCGGGAAAAGGGCGCGTATATTGCCGGGCTGCTGGAAGCAGGCAAGGATGTTTGTCTAGTGTCGGACGCTGGGACGCCGGCCATATCGGATCCGGGAGAGGATCTGGTGGCGCTTTGCATCGAACGGGGGATAACGGTTACATCCATCCCGGGGCCTGTGGCGGCGGTCAACGCTTTAATTCTGTCCGGGCTGCCTGCACGGCGGTTTGCCTTTGAAGGGTTTTTATCCGTGAACAAGCGGCACAGGCGGGAGCATTTGGAAAGCGTGAAGAACGACCCCCATACCCTGATCTTTTATGAGGCGCCCCACAAGCTGAAATATACCCTGGCGGATATGTGCCAGATTTTCGGCGGGGAACGGCGGATTGCCCTCTGCCGTGAGCTGACCAAGCTCCATGAGGAGATCCTGCGCATGACCCTGGCGGAGGCAGTAGCATATTATGAAGCAACGCCGCCCCGGGGGGAATATGTACTGGTAATTGCCGGCGCCCAGGCACCGGCGGCGGAAGCGCCGCAGTGGTGGGATGCTTTGAGTGTGCGGGAACATGTGGACGGCTATATCCAAAAAGGCCTGTCCAGCAAGGATGCCGTGAAGGAAGCGGCCAAGGACAGAGGGCTTCCCAAACGGGAGGTTTATCAGGCATACCATTCGTAAGCAGGAGGTGCGGATATGAATCAGGAAAAGAAACGGCGGCCGTGGCTGGCACTGGCGGTGGGGCTGGCGGCCGGCGGCATATATAGCATGATCCGGGGGAACGGTATTTTTAACCGGCCCAGATTCGCGGAACAGCATCAGGCGGTAGAACGGTATTTAGACGCCCACTATCCGGGGGCTTCGTATTCTCCCATCCGGGAAACCGGCGGCGGCTGGAGCTGTATTGTCCGGACGGGGAAGCGGGAGTTTATGCTGTATTTAACCCGGGCAAAGGATAAGGTCTATATTTTTCATGAAGGCGAAGTGTAACATTTTCCTCCTTTTTGCGTATTGTATAACAAGGCAGTTGAGTCCTGTACAATATTAAAAAGGAGGATTTTGATTATGGGATTATTTGGAGGATGCGGCGGCAATAACGACGGCGGCTGGATCTGGATTTTGATTATCATTATTTTGATAATCTGTTTCTGCGATAACGGCAATGGGATTTTCGGCGGCGGCAATAACTGCTGCTGTGACGATGATTGCTGCTGCTAATTCAAAAAAATAACCGCCTAGGGCGGTTATTTTTTTGTGGTTAAGGCAGGGTTTATGGCTTGCTGATGATCCGGGCGATTTGATTGACGGCGTCCCACTGGACGTCATACCCCAGCTTCTCGCTCAAAAAGCGGAGCGGGACCAAGACCCGATCCTGGGTCTGGATAGCAGGGGCGTCTAAGGGGTATTCTGTACCGTCTACCAGCGCTGTGGGACTGCCTACCGGAAAGGATAGGGTACGGACGCCGTTGAAGGCTGTGGCAGTCTGGGTTTCAGGATCCCAGGTCACATACATCCCCAGCTTTTCAAAAATAAACCGAAAGGGGACCATGACCCGGTCATTGGAAATAACCGGCGGCTGATCAAACCCTAAAATAGCGTTATCCAGCCGGACAATAATATTCTGCTGCGGCTTTTCCACGGTCAGGCTTTTTTCACCATTGATTATCAATTGATCCGCCCGCCGTTCTACCGACTGGATCAAGATGCCGGCGTCATATTCCTGCCAGTACACGCCGTCAAAGGAGATAAAAATCTTTTCCCCAATGGCATAATAGTATAGATCGCCGATGGATTCAATATACAAGGGCGGCGCAGCCTGATAGTCTACCCGGAAGAAATTGTCCGCATTTAAGGTCAAATATTCCGTGCCGTTGGCCATGACCGCCGCGTAGGTACTGCCGTTATCCTTCGGAAGCTGTTTTTCACCGTAAGGGAGCCATGTTTTGCCGTCCGTGGAACGGTAGCTGACATCACCCTCGGTGCGGACAAAATACATCCCCTTGGCATAGCTGGCCTCTACGGGCTGGGCCGGGAACAGCTGGGTATGCGTCAAATTAAAATCCTCGTCTAAAAAGTAGATTCCGCTGGCTAGGGCCAGATAGGGGCGGTAATAGTCGGGGAATCCGTCCCAGGGGCTCCACCGGGCCATATAGCCGGTTTTGGTCTTGGTAATGATATAGTTGTGGGCATTGCCGGCAAAGGCCTTTTGTGTGGCTTTGTCAGAATGGGTCAGCAGTTCATCAATATCGCTGATAATTACGTTTTCCGGGACAAGCAGCCGCTGGTCGGTTTCAAACTGGAAGGTATACGGCCTGTCGGAGATATGCATGGAATTGCGCAGACCGCCGAACTGGTTTACCGGCAGGATCACGGTAATGACAAATTCTGTGGTGGCCTGGGCCGGCAGCTCGACGCAGGCCACAGTCTCCATGGTCAGCGCTGGGGTCTGGCCCCGGGAGATCACCGGCTGGAGCAGGTTCCCGGCCTTGTCCTCCACCATGACGATGGCGTTGGAGGAGGTGGTCATATTGTATTTCAGATACCGGGTATAGCTGCCCGCGTTTTCGATGGACATATGGTACTTGGTTTCCACGCCGTAATTGCCGATACTGCAGCAGTAACCGAAGTTTTCCAGTTCTGTGGACAGAGGGTAGTTGGGCAGATAGTCCTCCGGCTGGTAGCCGGTCACCAGGCCGTCATAGCCGATGGTGTCGCTGTGGAACGCGTCAAACCGATAGATATTGTCCCGGTCCTGCTGAGGCACATTGGCGCCGTAATAATTGAGCTTGGTATCATCCCGGTAATGGTAGGACATCAGGTCTGACTCCACGGCAACACGGCGGAACTGTGCGTCGTCCTGGGGGTTTAGATGGGTACACCATTCCGTGGCCTGATAGCCCTCAGGGACATACTGATTATAGACCATTACAGGCAAATGGGTGCCTTCCGTATGGGAATCGTCAATGGTATAGGCAAGGGATGTATCCACGATGGGCAGGCTGTCCGCTACCCCCTTGTGCATCCTGTCCCGGATATAGTCGCCGTAGCCGGGCTTGGCTGCCACATAGCTGCGGTTCCCCGGCCTGCCGGCAGAAGACCGGATCGCCGCTACGTTGATATCCATTTTCCCGGAAAGGATCTCTGCCTCGGCTGCCAAGTGCACCGTCTTGCGGAAGGCCACCGGCCGGTAATTTTCAATCAATTCGCTGAGCCAGAAGATCTCTCCTTTTTTGACCTGGAGGGTCACCGGCTTCTGCTCCTTGGTGTGGTAGGTAACGTCGCTGTTCAGTTCCCGGATGTCATGGCCCAGTATCTCAGCACAGGCATTCAGGCTGCCATAGTTGTCTTCAATGGGAAGGATGGCGCCGTCCTTATAGTACCGTTTGATCTGGGGCGTTTCGAAAGCCGTTTTGCGGATAACAAGCTCCGTGTCTTCCTTGGCAATAAAAGCCACGTCCACCTCAATATCAAAGCCCTTGTCCAGGAGCTTATAATTTTCCCGGGGACCGGTGTGGTTGATATGGGATACGTAGATACAGTATACGTCAGGGCCAAGATCCTCGTTATTCATTAAATATTTTGGCTTTTTATTGCTGGTGTCCGCCAGCCATTCGTCGGTAATGGCCTCGGGGTTATTGCAGTAAATGAATTTCCCGCCCGGCCGGGGGGTGAATATGATGTCCTGGGGCGTCAGCGCCGCAGCTTTGGCGCCGGCCGCGGAAAATAAAAATAACAGTAAAAACACGAAACAATGCTTCATATGTACACTCCTTTATGTATCAGACGGAATCCGCCCCGGTATTGTTCCATTTTCATAAATAGTATAGCATAAATTCCACAAAAACACCAGTGAATATTAAAAACATGTTACTTTCAGTTTTTTGGCTTGACTTTTGATGGATTTTGGCTTATAATTTCCAAAGTCAATACAATACCGTTTAAAAATGAGGGTGGTATTATGAAAAATACACAGCGGAACGGTTTTTGGAAGTATATGTATCCTTATATTCAGGAATATCGGAAAAATATCATTGTTGCCATGATTTTTGCGGTGATTGTAGGCGCATGCGTGGCAATCCAGCCCCTGATTATCAAATATATTGTAGATAACGGCATCACCAATGAGGCGCTGGAAAATACCCAGCGGCTGCAGACGGTGGCGGTGTTCTGCGGGATTTACATAGCGGTTTCCCTGGGGCGGATCTGTTCCTGGGGTGTGGGACTGAAGTTTATGCTGGTGGCCCTGGAGGGCTCCCTGTTTAATCTGCGTTCCAAGTTCTTTTCCCATGTCCAGAGCATGTGCATGCGGTTTTACGACAAAACCTCGGCCGGGGAAATTTACAATTGCATTATGGGCTCACCCATCGCCAATATGAAGCTCTATATGAACCAGATTATCATCGGTGTGCCTTATCAGCTGGTTTCCTTCGTGATCTCCGTTTCGGCCCTTTTATATTACGACTGGCTGCTGACCCTGCTGTTAGTGCTCACAGCCGGTTCCATGGCGGCGCTGAATTATTTTGCCAAGCGGAAGATCAAAAGCGCGTCTACGGAGTACATTAAGGCGGAAACAGACGCCAGCCGGTATCTGACGGATTCCCTTCACGGCATGGACGCGGTCAAGATCTATTCCGTGGAAGACGACATGATGAACAAATTCCAGTACTATACCACCCACATGTACGAAAAGGCCGTGAAGGTGTCTTTTTTGCAGAGCATTGAAGGGATGAAGCCGGAATTTGTCCAGTACCTGGGTACGGCCGTGGTTTATATGGTGGGCGCGGTCTCCTGTATAACCGGGGGGTGTCCATTGGTGTTTTGTACGCGTTTTTGACCAGTATGGGCAATATTCTGGCGATCCTGAACTCCCTGCTCCTCATCGGCCGGCAGAAAAGCGCCGCCGAGGCTGGGCTTTACAAGATTTTAGATATTTTAGAAACGTCTACCTCCACACCGGAAATCGAGGACGAGGAAAAGCGCCGAAGCGTAGAGGTGGAGATTGCCAGCGCGAAGGCTAAGGGAAAGCCCTGCATCGCTTTTGAAAACGTAGACTTCAGCTATGACGATAAGCCAATTTTTCAAGATTTTTCCTGTAGGATAGCGTATGGGGAAAGCGTGGCCTTGGTCGGCGGCAGCGGCAGCGGGAA
Source organism: uncultured Clostridia bacterium (assembly GCA_965151315.1). Classification (GTDB taxonomy): domain Bacteria; phylum Bacillota; class Clostridia; order UBA1381; family UBA1381; genus Avimonoglobus. Next base: position 5,174 of record CBCTZG010000066.1, on the reverse strand, counting down.
AAGTACGTTTACCAAGCTTGCCATGCGCCTTTATGATCCCAGCGGCGGCAGTGTCCGGGTGCATGGCCGGGATGTGCGGCAATACGGGATTCATGACCTGCGGGTTTCCTTTGGGGTGGTGCCGCAGAATCCGTTTATTTTCCAGGGCTCTGTCTGGGATAACGTCCGGATCGCGCGGCCCAACGCTTCCAACAAGGATATTATTAACGCCATGGAGATCGCCCATGTGCATGAATTCGTCAACGACCTGCCTCATGGCTGGAATACCATGATCGGGGAAGGGGCTATGAGTCTCTCCGGCGGCCAGAAGCAGCGGATCGCCATTGCCCGGGCGGTCTTGGGCGATCCGGATATTTTGATTTTCGACGAGGCTACCTCGGCTTTGGACAATATTTCTGAGCGGCATATCCAGCAGGCTATGGAAACCCTGATGACTACCCATACGGTGATTATTGTGGCCCATCGGCTTTCGACCATTCGGAATGTAGACCGGATTATGGTATTTAAGGACGGGGTTGTGGTGGAAGAAGGCTCCTATGATGAGCTGATCAAGAAGGACGGCGCTTTTGCGGAGCTTTTGACCTTCAAAGAGTAAGCGGAACCTTCCGGCTTCGGCGGGCATACACTGATAAGGGGTGGTTCTTTGTCCGAACTGGAATACACCACATTTTTAAATACGCTTTCCGTGGGGGTGGCCGATGGTTTGGCTGAGAATGAACTGCTGGTACTAGCGGCGGCTCTGACCCAGGTGGCGGATACGTTGGAAACCATTGCGGCTGTCCGAGCCGCCCAGAGCGCGAAAACAGAAAATTAAAAAAATCCCGGGATTTCCCGGGATTTTTTTGTACACTACTGCAGAAAGCGCTTGATTTTTTTCGTGGTGGTTTTTTCAAACTCGGTGGTTCGGTATTTGATCTTGCGGATCTGTTTATATTGGGCCAGGGTACGGTTAACGGCCTGGATATCCCGCTTGATCTGCTCCTTGACCGCCTCCCGGTCCTCTTCTGCGTCGGTATAGATTTCGGCGGTAATCATGTCGTCCTCCGCATAGACCAATACCTCGGTGACATTATCAATCTGCCCCAGGCGTGCCTCCAGCTCCTCGGGATAGACGTTTTTGCCATTAGCCAGCAGGATCATGTTTTTCTCCCGGCCGGTTATATACAAAAAACCGTCCTGATCCATCATACCGATATCGCCGGTGTGGAACCAGCCATCCTCTAAAACCGCTTGGGTCGCCGCGGGATCATCATAGTAACCCTGCATGACAATGTCGCCTTTGACTAGGATCTCGCCTTCCCCAGCCTCGTTTGGCTGGTCGATCCGCACACTGACAGTAGGGATCGGCTGGCCGATACTGCCATATTTGATCCAACGCTCCCGGTTGATGGACACAATGGGGGAGCATTCAGTAATGCCATAGCCGTTGATGACGGTGATCCCAAAATCTTCAAAGCCTTTTACATACGTGTCATCAATGGGCGCGCCGCCGGTAATGATCATCTCCAGGTTCCCGCCAAAATTTTTCAGGATCGGCCGGAACAGGACCCGGCGCATGTCAATACCCGCTTTGCGCAGGGTATTGCTGGTCTTAATGAGCTTTTTCAGCTGTTCGGCCTTGCCCTGCTTCTGGGCGTTTTTCCAAATGCCCTTATAGAACTTTTCCACAAACAGCGGCACCAGGGAAACGTGGCCGGGCTGGGCGGTCTGGATATCCTTTAATACGGTTTTCAGGTTATTGTTGATGAATACGGAATACCCGATCCACACTTGGCAGACCACGCAGGCCAAAAAGCCAAAGGTATGGTTCAGCGGCAGGACGGCAATGGTGCCCCGGGGGATATCCATAGCCTCCAGGCTGTGGTAGGCGTCGGCGGCAATGTTTTTATGGCTCAGCATAACGCCCTTGGGCGTACCGGTGGTGCCGGAGGTATAGATGATGGAGCAGACCGCGTCGTTATCAACCTGGTTTTCTAAAAAGGCGTTATCCCCGCTCTTTAAGAGATGGGCGCCCATTTCCAGGACGGCGTCAAACTCATAGGTAGAGATAAAGTGCCGGATGGAAAGGCCCCGCTCTGCGCAGAGCTTTTGCAGGCCCGCTTTGGCCGGCGAGTATATCAGGGCGTCACAGCCGGCTTTTTCCAGCAGAGCCAGGGCTTCCGCATCGCTGAGCTCCTTATCCAGGGGAACGATGATGTTGGAGCCGTTGACCGCGGCAAAGTAGGTTAGGATCCAGGGGTAGCTGTTTTCGCCGATGAGGGCGATTTTTTTGCCGCCGGTCAGGCCCAGGCTGTAAAAATATGTGCCCAGGCTGTTGACATCGCTGCGGAAGCCGGTATAGGACACCTGGACCTTCCGGCCGTTCTGCTCGTATAAAAACGCTGGGGCTTCGCCGAACTGGGCCGCAGCATAGCGTACCAGCTCCTGCAGGTTTTTCAAGTGAAACCGGCGTTGATATGGATACGGCTTATTTTTCATAAAACATCCCTCTTTTCCATGTTTTTTTTCCATTGTATCACAGATATTGTCTGGGAACAAGGAGAATTTTGTAAATTTTATATTGACAAATTGTGCGCATAGGGTAAAATATATGGGGTAATCAATTTTTATGCGATCGGAGGCGGGACATTTGGGCAGGCTGCGGACACAGGACATGACAGATTTTTTCATGCTGCTTCTATGTATTATACCGGTTTATTTCTTGGTTTATGCGCTGACGGGAATGCTTCCCTGGGGCGAAAACCCATATAATTCCTATACACTCCAGGCGGTTGCCTGGCTGAACGGCCGGCTGGACCTGGGCAGGGACTATTCCCATTTGGAAATTGCCTGCTATCAGGGGAAATATTTTATAAGCTTCCCGCCCTTCCCTTCGTATGTCATGCTGCCGTTCGCCTTGTTTTTCGGCGTACATACCCCAGACAACTGGATCGCCCTGTTTACAGCAGTTTTGGGCGCTGTATATACCCTGCGGCTTTTGCATGATTTTGGGAAAACCGGGTTTCCCGGCGTGTTTTGGGCGGTATTTATGGCTATTGGCACCAATCTGCTGTTTGTGACCGTCAATGGCTGGGTCTGGTTTATCGCTCAGAATATGTGCTATACGCTGACGATGATGAGCATTTTTTACGCCAACCGGGGAAAAGGGGGCGCGGCGCTTTTCCTGTGGGCGGCCAGCGTGGGCTGCCGGCCCTTTCAGGCGCTGTATATCCTGGTGATCCTGTATATCCTGTATGTTAAAAGCAATTGCCAAAGCCCGGTGCAGCTGCTCCGCAAAAATCTTGCCTGGCTGATCGGGCCGGCGGCGCTGGCGGCCAGCTATATGCTTTTGAATTATTTCCGGTTTGGGTCCGTATGGGAGTTCGGCCACAATTACCTGCCGGAATTTCTGGAGGCGGACCATGGCCAATTCAGCCTGGCATATGTCCGGGAGAATCTGGCAAGCCTGTTCCGGCTGCCGGAGATGACGGATGGGAAGTGGGCACTGCCTAAATTTAACGGGATGGCGTTCTGGCTGGTGAGCCCGGTGTTTGTTTCTTATGGAATTTACGCAGTGCTGTCCGTATTTAAAAAGGAAAAGGTGAATTTGGCTTTGGCTGTGGGTATTCCGGTTTTGATCTGCGTACATTTTTTCCTGCTGACCATGCATAAAACCATGGGCGGATGGCATTTCGGCAACCGGTATACCAATGACGCGCTGCCGTTTCTGCTGTACGCCATCTTAATCCTTATGCCGAAAACGGATAAGCTTGCATATTTACATTACCCGCTGTTCTTGTTCGGCCTGGCGCTGAACGCTGTGGGAACAGTGGCGGTATATAACCAGTGGATTTAGGAAGGGAGCAATATGCGGAAAATAGAATTCAAAAACGGACTTTGGGATGGTCTGCCTATCTGTCTGGGGTATTTGGCGGTATCGTTTTCCTTTGGGATGCTTGCGAAAAAAGGCGGTCTGCCAGGCTGGAGCGCCATCGCCCTGTCCATGACCAATTTAACCTCCGCCGGGCAGTTTGCGGCGCTGAATCTAATGCTGGCCAGCGCCCCGCTAACGGAGATCGGCCTGACTACGCTGATCATCAATATCCGGTATCTGCTGATGTCGCTGGTGCTGTCCCAGAAAATCGAAAAAATGTCTCTGGGGAAACGTCTTTTGGTTTCCGCCGGGATTACAGACGAGATTTTCACGGTGGCGTCTACCCGGCATCAGCCGGCTGGCTTTTGGTATATGCTGGGATTGATCGCAGCGCCGTATGCCGGCTGGAGTCTGGGCACAATTCTGGGCGTGTTTGTTAATGGCCTGCTTCCAGCGTCGGTGTCCGCGGCGCTGGGTATATCCCTATATGCGATGTTTATCGCTATTGTGATCCCCGCGGCCCGGCGGGATAAGGCTGTGCTGGCAACCTTGGGGATTGCTGTGGGCTTGAGCTGCTTGCTCCGGTATGTTCCCGTGTTTGCAGGCATTTCTGAGGGATGGGCGATTATTTTGGTTACACTTGTGACAGCGGCTGCAGCCGCTGCGGTTTTTCCGCGGAAGGAGGCCCGGGAATGAGTTATTATCTGAAAGCCATCCTGCTGACGGCGGCGGTCACCTATCTGATCCGGATGCTGCCGCTGGCGGTTTTCCGGAAGCAGATCACCTCCCGGTGGGTTCAGTCCTTTCTGTATTATATCCCCTACGCAGTGCTGGGGGCTATGACGTTCCCGGCGATTTTGTATTCCACCGGCAGCATAGCCGCGGCGGCCTTGGGACTGGGGGCGGCTGTGGTGCTGGCGTATTTTAACCGGGGGCTTCTGGTAACCGCGATCGGCGCCTCTGCTGTGGTGTTCCTGGCGGGGATGATTCTTTAACCGCATCTAAAACGCCGCCCAGTTTTGGGCGGCGTCTGTTGTATAACAAAAACAGCCCCATACACACAGAGTGCAGGGGCTGTTTAATTTTTCTCAGGCAGCATTAATAAATACCATAACCATGGTGGTGATCAAAAACAAAATCGCCAGCGTAACTGTGATCTTCGATAAAAACGCGGCCTTTGTCCGGCCGGAGTTTTTGCTGAAGAAAGAATCGCCGGCATCCGGCACTGTACCGGAGATGCCGCGCAGACCGGGATCTTTGCCCTCCTGCAGAAGAACGACCACGATCAGCAGCACAGCTACGATGATATGCAAAACTGTAA
>CBCTZG010000065.1:0-15887 GCA_965151315.1 uncultured Clostridia bacterium | reverse complement strand
AAGCGGATTGAATTTTATATTGACAGCTTAGACGGCGAGCCATTCGCCTATATTGAGCCCGCCGACACGGGCGGCTTCGGGACTCGGCAATGGCAGGAAGGCGTTTTGTTGGACGGTGAAATTACCGGAATACACAGTGTATACTTTTTATACACTGCGCCTGGCTGTGGGGATGTAGAGGCCTTTCGGCTGATGCCGGTTAAAGAGGGGGCGGCGGTGAACGTTCCGCCGGACCTGATCGGCAGCGGCGCTGAAAAAGCGTTTGCGGAGCTTTGGGCGCTGGATATTTTAGAATGGGACGGCGAGTCAAATTTCGGCGCGGCGGATATCCTGACAGCTGGTGCGTTCGCGCGGATGGCGGCCATGCTCAAGGGCACCCGGGAAACCGGTGAGCTGTTGGCTGCCTGCGGATTGGCGGAGAGCGCGCCGATTACCGCGCAAAAAGCCTGCGAGCTGTTGGTCCGGCTTTTGGGTAGAGAGAAGCTGACGCTGGATACTGAGATTGATTTTGTAGCTGAAGCATCAAAAGCTGGTATACAGATCAGCGGGGACCGGGAAGCGGCGCTTGACGGGCTTGCGGCAATACAGCTTTTATATGCCGCTTCTGCCGCTGAACCAGTTACGGTCAAGAAAAACCAGGATGGCGGCAAAGAAAATACCATGACCTTTGAAATCCTGCAGGACAACACACTTTTGATTGCGTATCGGAAGATTCATAAGCTGGATGGCGTATTGACGATGGATTCTGTCACTGGTTTAGATGAAACCAGCGACTTGAGCCAGAACGAGGTACTTATTGACGGGTATATTTATGAAATCGGCCAATGCGACGTCAGCGGCCTGTTAGGACATGGGGTTGATTTCTATTATGAGGAAGGGCCGGATGTGAATACATTGCTGTATATCGCGAAGGCGCAAAAGGATCAAAGCATAACCGTGGAGGCAAATAATATTGACAGCTATGCCAACCGGACGCTAAAATATTTTGATGAAAACGATCGGCTGAAAAGCCGGAAAATCCCGGATGACGCGAAAATTATCTATAACGGTTTGGCGATATCCCGCTACAGTGAGAGTATATTCAATATCGGTTCTGGCACGGTTGAACTGATTGATAATGATGGCCGGGACGATATTGAGGTCGTTACGATCTGGGACTCCATAGATTATCTGGCGGCCGGTGTGGTTGACGGCGTACTGTATCTGGAGGACGCTGACCAATTCCCGGATGGAATCGATCTGCTTTCCGGAGAGCACGAAATTGTCTTGATTGATAACAAAGGCGCTCCTATGGATTATGACCGAATTGCCGAAAATAATGTTTGTTCCATATCCAAAGCAGAAGCTATGGATGGCAGCGCAGTACGCTATACTATCGCGGTATCCAAAAAGACGGCCTCCGGTATTGTGGGTGCGGTAAACCAGAATGAACATACAATTACCATTGGCGGTCAGGAATATCCTATAGCAAAAGCCTTTGACCCGTCTGTGTTGGCGGGAATCAGCAGCGGCAATGAGCTCCGGGCGTATTTGAACCGTTATGGAGAAATGGCGTTTATTCAGCGGGAGTCAGCCGTCCGGAAGCTGGCATATTTGGTAAAGAGCTATGCGGATGAAAATGAGGATGTTTTTATCCGGCTGTTTACAGAGGACGGGGAAATGGTGACCTACCGCTGTGATGAGAATATACAGATCAACAATATTAAGCCGGAGAATGTGATGGATCATCTAATGGTGGATGGCGCTACCCGAAACGAGGTTTTGCTCTATACATTAAACGGGCAGGGAAATGTGCGGAAAATTACGTTCCCGGAAAGCGAGGATGCCGGAGCGGCTGACACGGGCCTATACCATTATTTTGATGTGTCTGGCGTTAAATTTAAATACAATACCGGTTCCTTAGGCGGGAAAGCAGTGTTGGCCAACGATTTTATCTGCTTTAAAATTCCGGAGGATCCGATGGACTATGAAAAATACGCGGTTGGCGGAAAAGATTTTAGCGACGACGAGCCTCTGGTGATGAAATGCTATAATCGCAGCCAGGGCCAGCTGGACATTAGTGTTGGCGTCTTGTCCTATGACCCGGACAGTCCGTTTATTACTGATGGCGCGGATATTTATTATGTGCTGGGAGTAGAAACCGGATTAAATGCAGACGATGAAGTGACTGTGCAGCTGGAATACTATAATGGCGGCGGAAAAACCATCGAAACAGCGCCAGTAGCGGAGGGCGGCCGGGAGACAGCGCTGGCGTTAAAGCGGGGCGACGCAATCCGGTTTGCAAAAACCAAAGCGGGCGAGATTGGCGCCATCACAAAAATGTTCAGCGTGGAGGACGGCGAGATCTTAAATGGCAGTACGGGCTTTAACGCACATACCCAGATTGTATCTGGAACAGTATATAAAAAGCAAGGCAGCTTGATTCAGCTGGCAGAAAACGAGGAGGTGTTTAATTGCAGCGGCGCAGCCGTGTATCTGTATTATGGCCCCGATAAACCCTTGGAGATTGGCGGGCTTACAGATTTGATCGGCCGGAAAAACGCCGGCCGGGGGACAGATATTTATTTGTATGCCCGGTACTCATCGGTAAGATCAATTGTAGTAGACATGCGAAATTAAACGAATGGGAGGAAAGGGAATGAAAAAGAAATACTTATCCTGGATTTTGGCGCTGGCTATGATTTTGACGCTGGTTCCCGGCGTCTTGGCGGAAACCGTGGAATATGAGGAAAACAACCAGAAGAATTTTGACCCATATACCAAGACCAATCTGGTAGAGTGTTACAAGTATGTAAACCCGCAGTACACAGAAGGCGCAACCAATAATTTTAGCCATGATGGCATACGGTTCGGCAATACTCATGGCTGGAACGAATATATTGTGTTCCAAAATATGGACTTTGGGAGTTCCATAGCGGCGGCAGTAACAGTAGAATTTGGTGTAGACGGCGATTTCAGCGGCCATATGGAATTTAGAAAAGATGCGCCGGACGGGGAGCTGATCGCGGTGGCAGTATCTGAAAATACGGGAAATTGGTCAGAGCCGACAGCGAAGACCGTTGCTGTGACCAATCCCAGCGCGGCCCAGGGTGTCTTTGATTTATATGTAGTTTTTACAAATGATACGTTCGGAAACGTATGGTCGTTCCAATTCCAAAAGCAAAAGACGGCATATGACCCGACAAACGCTTTGGAGGCTAGTGAAACCACAGGCTTTGACTTAGAGGCCATGCTTGCGGAGAGCGCGCCAGGCCTGGCAATCATACCGCCGTATGCCATTCCCGGCGAAACCCATGGCGCGGCATACGATATGAGCTTTGAAGCAGGCGGCGCGGAGACGCTGAAATTCAACGCAATGGTGCTGAATCCGGGAAAAATCAGCATATATAAGGATTCTCCCCAAGGCGAGCTTTTGCAGGAAATTCAGATCGATACAATGACCCAAGAGGGAGAATTCCAGGAGTTTTCATATCCAGCTACGCCAGCGCTGCATGCCTTGGCCTCGTTTAACCGGTTGTATTTTGTTTTTGGTGATGGATTGGAAATGGTATTAAAGGACTTTTGGTTCATCCAGAATTTTGATCCGTTTTTTGGCGACAACGAAGTGAACATCGTCTATATGGGCGGCTCGATCACCGCCGGTGCACAGGCTTCCAGCCCGGAAAAATGCTGGGTAAGCTTAGTGGGTGAAAATATGCAGTCGATGTTTGCAAAAGAGGGCCGCACTATCAACAATTATAACGTGGGGATCGGCGGTACTGGATCTGATTTGGGGCTGATGCGTCTGCAGGCGGATGTCATCGCAAAGGATCCGGATATGGTATTTTTAGAATTTGCAGTCAATGACGCCGGCCAGGAAAAGGGCCTGTATCAGATGGAAAGTATTGTAAAGACTTTGAATAGTATGCCCAACCCGCCATATGTTATGTTCATCTATACAACAAACGGCGGATTAGGCGTTAACAGCAGTTATCATAAGCAGGTGGCGGAATATTATGGGATTCCCGCGGTAGACTTACAGGAAATCATCAAAAATGATCCGTCTGTCAATATTGACGATTTACTGGCGGACGGCGTACATCCCAATGACAACGGCTATGCGTACTATGCAAAGGCGATCAACGAAGCTCTAAGCAAAAACACAGGCTATGCACGGCCGAAACAGCAGCAGTACAGCCTGTCGGAGCTGTCTAAGGCTGTGGATATTCGAACCGTAGAAACAAAAGACTTTACCGTATCCGGTACGGAAGGTAAAGATTACGAATATAATAACGGGATCCTGTACCTGAATACGCCGGGAACGACGGCAACCTTTACAATCAGCGGCGACGTACTGGGTGTAAGGGACTATATTTACCAGCAGGGCGGGGAATACAGCGTGGCTGTCAACGGCCGGACGCTGTTTACCCGGGATACCTACTATGATATCGGCGGCGAAACCCTAAATATGGGATATTTGAACATGGATCTGGGCTGGCGGGACAGCCAGACGGTAACAATAACCATGCTGGAAGAAAAAAACGCCGGCGTAACGGAACCGGCAAGAGTAGCCTTGGGCTATGCCTATTATAATACGATGAAAAGCACCACGGAGGTGTTTGTCCAGTCGCCGTATGAACAGGTGCAGGCGGTAAACGCTGATGAAATCGTGGGCCTGGCCAACAATGGCGACCATATCGGCGGGACGATGGGCGGACGGTACCTGGTATTTAAAGGAATGAATTTTGACCAAGGATTGAAGGCAGTCAATGTAGAGTACGCTACGAACGGAAGCGAAGCCGACCGGGAGGGGCATATGCAGTTCAGAATCAATGGGACGGACGGGCAGGTCATCGCGGAGTTTGTGGGTTCACAGAGTACAGGCGGATGGACGGCGTTCCAGACCTTTACCCAGACGGCTTCGAAATCAGTTTACGGCATTTATGATTTATATATTACGTTTACAAAACCGTTTGCAAATATAAAAAGCTTCCAGTTTATCCCGGCGGATACTGCGGATGCGACTACAATCATGAATACAATGAATTATGCGGAAAAATCAGATGGGGTCGAAATAATTCACGACGCGTTCGATTATTTCCAGACTGGCGATTATGTGAAATATACCGTAGATTTTGCCCAGGGGCATACATTTGACGTCCTGAGCGCATCGGCGGTAGGCGGTGGCGGACCGGGTAAGATCATTATCCGGGACGGCAGTACAAGCGGGACGGTAATTACAGAAATTGACACTTCGGCGCTGGGCAGCTGGAGCCAGTATCAAGAACTTGCTGGACTACTGACGCCGGCTGGTGAAGCATTAACAGGTATTCATGACTTATATGTAACTTTTGAAGGGGAAGAAGGCTTCTGTGCGCTGGGAAATCTGTATTTTGGGAATGCAAGGAACCTAGACGACCTATTGTTTAATACCCAGACCTACAGCGCTGGGTCTGGGACGCCACAGTGGGAAGCCGGTTACGGGCAATTTGAAGGGTTTAACGTTGAAGGGGCATGGGCCAGATGGGACCTTATCAACTTTGGCGAAGAAGCCAAAAACCGAATTGTAACCATAAAAGCCAGTGTAGGCGCGCCCTTCAGAAATGCATTGATCCGTCTGCGGATCGATTCTCCCACCGGCCCCATTATTGCGGAAGCGACACTAAAGGATGCCCCTGGGTTGGACTGGGGAACCCCAACGACACTGACAGCGCCGGTTATTGCGGATGTGACTGGAATTCATTCGATTTACATGTCCGTAGAAAGCGGGCCGTACATGGAAGGCGCACATAAGGCCGGCAATGTCTGGGAGTTTGATTTCACGCCCCAGGAGGAAAAAATTATGGCCAGCTTTGAAACGCTGGGTTATACCAACAATCCCCAGGAGCTTGCCACCACTGTTACCTTTATTAAGGACGGGGAAATGAAGGCGGACCGGGTTATAGTGACCACGGCGGCTTATAACCAGGATGGGAAGCTGATCGGCGTGGATACGGATACTGTGGAGGCAAAGGACGGGCTGAACGCGGTACAGTGCTCTGTGCCGTATGGGGATGTTCAGGATCAAAGCTATGCACTGCGGGCATATATTTGGGATGCAGACACATTTGCGCCCTTGTGCGAGGCAAAGTATCTAGACGGGACAATATAAGCGTTTATACAGAAAACAGCCAGACCGGCCCGGCAGAAAATACGCCGGGCCGGTTTTGGCGACTGGATGAAAAGACAGGGGGAGCAGGAATGATGCAAAGATTTGCAGCCGGGATTTGTGTGTTGTGTTTACTGCTTGGCATCTGGCATGTGGACGCCAAGGAAAAGGATGGCGTCCAGTCCGCATATCATCCCATAGACGCCCGCAAAGACCTGTCTAACGGAGTTGGCTTTGATATGCAAAAGCTCGCCGAAGACAATTTACCTGGCATTAGCACGGAAAGCCAATATGTGACCGGATTAGGAGACGACAGCGCCAAAAATTTGGAATATACACTGGACTTTGGCTTGGGCGGGGCGGAGGAATTGAAAATTACCTGTACAGTACGGGTTGGCGGCAAAATCCGGCTGTATCAGGATTGCCACAGCGGCCGGCTGCTGCAGGAATTTACACTTTCGCCAGTGGCGGCACAGCAGACATATACGTTCCCGCTGGAGCCAGCCGCAGGCGCTCTTAACGGTGTACAGACGATCGCGCTGGCATTTGACAATAATATGAAATTCTTATTGCAGGAATTGACGTTTGTTCAGGGAACTATTCGTTGGGCCTATACGCCGGTGCGGGCTGTAGAGTGTGATGAGAAATCCAGTGATTTATCCACGGGCGTTTATGTTGAAAATCCCAAAGCCGGCAGTTGGCTGCGCTATAAACATTTCAATTTTGACCGAGGAATTGCGGCTGCGGAAATCACCTATGCAAACCTGGTCAGCCGTCAGGCAGAGGTGTACTTTCGGCTGGACAGCCCTGACGGAGAGATTTTTGCACAAATTACCCAATGCAATGCAACTGGAGCGAGCAACCGGTTCCAGACATATCCGATCCAGATACTCGGAGAGGTGACCGGTGTGCACGATGTGTATATTACATTTTCATCAGACTTTGGGCGAATTGAAAGTTTTTCCGTTTGGCCGGAACCGATCATCCGCTGCAGCGCTGTCAGCACACCAACAGAGCCAGACGTCTATACAATAGAGTTTGAATACTGGGGCGGGGCCGCTGAAAACGTATTTTTTGCCATAGCCCTATATGACCAAACCGGACGAATGTTAGCCGCTGACATGGGCACGGCCGTTGGGAGAAACGCGATGGAAACGGAATTGCTGACCATTAGGCGGTGTGAGCAAGAAAATTCAGGCTGTGTGCTGAAAGGGTTTTTATGGGATAAACGAACAAATGCCCCCTTATGTCCGGCCGCGGTATTTGATCTGGAAAGCTATAGTTTTGATTCTTAATCAATCGCGGCCGCCTGTTATAGCACCCAGGTGGTTAAAATAGACGTGATTATAGCAAACGCGTTGGTAGATCTTTGAGCAGGGTCTTAGTCACCAACCCGGAGCAAGCAGCGCTAAAGTAAAATGAATAGAGATGCTGAAAAAATTTGTTGATTTTGAAGAAAAATATATTAGTTTCCTTGCTTAAAACGAGTATTGATATTGTACTGCTCAGTCAAATCCTCAGAGGTGTTATGATTTATTCCTATAGTTATTTGTTTTTGTCAAACCGAGTAGTCGCGTTCCCGTGGCATGGGAACGCACTTTTCTTTATGTATCAAAATAAATTCAGAGACAGATGGTTTATCTATTTTTTTACTGGTGTACTTGAAAAAATTTAAATTCGCCGTTTTTTTTTATAAATGCTGTGGGTATACTATCAATAGTTTTGCGTAAAAGTGAATGAAAATGAAAGATTCTGCACAATGAACAAATATAAAATGGTAAATTTGTGAATTATTTTGAAAGAAAATGGTTGATTTTGAATGAAAGTTATGATATGATAAGGATGAAAAGGAAAGCGGGGTGGATACAATGCTGACACAGGAACGGTATGACATCATTTTAGAATTAGTTAATCGGAAGAAAACGGTGGGGATGGCGGAGTTGGTTGAAATTACCGGCGCGTCAGAATCCTCCGTTCGCCGGGATTTGCTGGCGCTGCAAGATATGGGCCTATTAAAGCGAGTCCACGGCGGCGCCATGGCCAATCGACCAGAAGGGTTGATCCTAGAGGAGGACATGGAAACCAAGATTCTAAAAAATGTCTCGCAGAAGGAAACGATCGCCCGGTATGCGGCTACGTTGATCCAGGAGCATGACTTTGTATTCATCGACGCTGGGACCAGTACCGGGAAGCTGATTGACTTTATTGACCCAAAGACGAAAGCCGTTTTTGTGACGAATGGGATTGACCATGGGAAACGGCTCATAAAAAAAGGCGTAAAAACATATATTATAGGTGGCAAAATCCGGCCCATTACAGAAGCCATTGTTGGCACCGAGGCTGTTGAAAGCCTGAAAAAATATAATTTTACAAAATGCTTTGTCGGAACAAATGGAATTACCGTTGAAAACGGTTACACAACGCCGGACTTTGAAGAGGCGGCCTTAAAGCGGGAAGTGCTGCGGCGGACCCATATGCGGGTTATTTTGGCCGATGCTTCAAAATTTGGCAGGATACAGTCTGTTGGATTCGGCGCCATCGACGCGGCCTGTATTATCACCGACCGGCCGCCGGCGCAGCAGTTTATGGACGCAACCGTCGTAAAGGTTGCAAAATAAAACAGAGAAGGAGGCGCTGGAATGATCTATACGGTTACATTTAATCCCGCGATCGATTATGTGCTGCATTTGGAAAAAAAGTTAGAAGCCGGTATGACCAACCGATCTGCTGCGGAAGAAATTTACTACGGCGGCAAGGGCATCAACGTATCCATTGTTTTAAAGAATCTGGGGGTAGACAGCGTCGCGCTGGGCTTTATCGCCGGATTTACCGGAGATGAAATCCGCGGCGCGGTGGAGAAAATGGGGATCCAAAGTGATTTTATCCAGCTGCCCCATGGGTTTTCCCGGATCAATGTAAAATTAAAGGGTGAAAGCGAAACGGAAATCAATGCCCAGGGCCCCCAAATTGGCCAGGAATCGATAGCAGCGCTGTTTCAGCGGTTGGAGAAGCTAACTGACGGCGATATCCTGATTTTAGCCGGCAGCATCCCCAATTCACTTCCGGCTGATATTTACCAGCAGATTATGGCCCGGCTGGCGGAGAAAAAAATTGAAATTGTGGTCGACGCCACCCAGGACCTGCTGGTGAATGTGCTGAAATACCATCCATTTTTAATTAAACCCAACAATCACGAGTTGGGAGAAATTTTTGGACAAACATTAACAGACGACGCGCAAATCATTGCCTGCGCAAAAAAGCTGCAGGAAATGGGGGCAAGAAATGTCCTGATTTCCATGGCCGGCGCAGGGGCGATCCTGCTGACAGAGCATGGACAAACCCATCGGATTGGCGTCCCCCAGGGAATTGTAAAAAACTCCGTAGGCGCAGGCGACTCCATGGTGGCGGGTTTTATGGCCGGATATTTGGAAAGCGGCGATTACCAAACAGCGCTTCGGGTAGGGACGGCTGCTGGCAGTGCGACTGCTTTCTCAGACGGATTGGCAGAGAAAGAACTGGTATTGGAATTATTAAAACTCATATAAATAAAGGAGGAAGACAATATGCGGATAACAGATTTACTCACAAAAGACGGTATGATCCTAAACGCAGACGTCAGGACCAAAGAGCAAACCCTGGATACCTTGATTGATCTGCACGCGAAAATCGGCAGTATTACCGATAAAGCGGCGTACAAAAAAGACATTATGGCCAGAGAAGCACAGGGCCCCACGGCCATTGGCGACGGGATCGCCATCCCCCACGCCAAAAGCAGCGCGGTTAAAAAGCCTATGCTGGCGGCAGTAACGGTTCCCGGCGGCGTGGATTTTAGCGCCTTGGACGGCCAGCCCTCAAAATTGATTTTCATGATTGCAGCGCCGGCGGAAGGGGGCGACACCCATTTGGAAATGCTTTCTCGGCTGACTGTTATGCTGATGGATGAGAAATTCCGCAATGCTCTGCTGACTGCAGGCAGCAAGGATGAGTTCTTGCGGATCATCAATGAGCGGGAAATTGAAAAATACGGGGAGGAGAAGCCTGCGGAAATGAAAAATGAAGGCTTCCGAATCTTAGCGGTTACCGCCTGCCCAACAGGCATTGCCCATACGTTTATGGCGGCCGAGGCGCTGACCAATACGGCAGCGGAAATGGGGATCCAGCTCAAGGCGGAGACGAACGGCTCCGGCGGTGCGAAAAATGTGTTGACCCGGGCAGAAATTGAAAACGCGGACGCGATTATTATCGCAGCGGATAAGAACGTGGAAATGGCCCGGTTTGACGGAAAACCGGTGATCAAAGCCTCAGTTTCTGACGGGATCCATAAGCCGAAGGAGCTGATCCAGCGGGCGTTAGACGGGAAGGCGCCGATCTACCATCATCAAGGCGGCGGCGCAGTGATGGATGACGGCGACGGAGAAAGCGCCGGCCGGAAGATTTACAAGCATTTGATGAACGGCGTTTCCCATATGCTGCCGTTCGTAGTCGGCGGGGGTATCCTGATCGCGTTAGCGTTCTTGTTAGACGACTACGCCATCAATCCGGAGAATTTTGGTAAAAATACACCGCTGGCGGCGTTCTTTAAGACTCTGGGCGAGGCGGCCTTTGGATTTATGCTGCCGGTGCTGGCTGGCTATATTGCCATGAGCATCGCGGACCGGCCGGGACTCGCGGTAGGCTTTGTAGGCGGTGCTTTGGCTGTTTCCGGTATGACCTTTGCCAATCCCGCCGGCGGTATATCCGCAGGATTTTTGGGCGCGCTGTTCGCTGGTTTTGTAGGCGGCTATTTGGTTGTTGGTCTGCAAAAGCTGTTTTCGAAGCTGCCCCAGTCCCTGGAAGGGATCAAGCCGGTGCTGTTATATCCGCTGCTGGGCGTATTGCTGATTGGTATTGTCATGTGCACGGTCAATCCGATTATCGCATGGCTGAATACGGCGCTGAATAACGGCCTGCACGCAATGGGCACCACCAGCCGGATTTTATTGGGCCTAGTTTTGGGCGGCATGATGTCCATTGATATGGGCGGCCCCTTCAATAAAGCGGCATATGTATTTGGTACAGCATCCATTGAAAGCGGCAACTATGATATTATGGCGGCAGTTATGGTTGGCGGTATGATCCCACCGCTGGTCATTGCCCTGACAGCTACCTTCTTTAAGAACCGGTTTACACCGGCGGAACGGCAGTCTGGCTTTGTAAATTATATTTTGGGCCTTTGCTTTATTTCTGAGGGCGCAATTCCATTTGCGGCAGCGGATCCCCTGCGGGTAATCCCTGCGTGTATCGTAGGCTCGGCGATTGCCGGCGGTCTGTCTATGGCGTTTAATTGTACCCTAATGGCACCCCACGGCGGAATCTTTGTATTCCCGGTGGTTTCCAACTGGCCCATGTACCTGGTGGCTTTGGCGGCGGGTTCTATCGTAGGCTGCCTGATCCTGGCCGCCCTGAAAAAGCCGATCAACAAATAAGCGTAGAACAGAGGAGAGGGAATTATGGTATCACAAACAATTACAATTACAAACGCCCAGGGCCTGCATATGCGTCCTGCCATGGAATTCGCGCAGGCAATGGCGAAATTTGAATCCGACGTAAACTTAAAGTATAACGGCAGTGATTTTAATGGGAAGAGCGTAATCAATATCATGGCCGGCGCAATCAAATGCGGCAGCGAGATCGCGGTGGAATGCAGCGGGCCAGACGAACAGGCGGCGCTGGACAAGGCGATTGAAATGATTGAGAGCGGTTTTGGTGAATAAATGATGAGGTGATTGGGATGTATCATGGAATCAGCGGATCAGAAGGGATTGGAATCGGTAAGGTAAAAATCATCCGGGAAGCGTCCCTTGCGTATACGCCGGGGCCGGTGCAGGATCCTGCGGCGGAAATCCAGCGGTTTGAGGCGGCCTTGGCTGCCTTTACGGAAAAGACCATGGAAATGGCGGAAAAGCTGGGCAAAACGGCAGGCAAGAAGGAATCAGAAATTTTGATGGGACATGTAGTTCTGATCAGCGATCCGGTGATTGGCACGGAAATAAAAAATAAAATCAATGCCGGACAACGCGCGGAAGCGGCATTGGAAGAAGTTTTGGATACGTTTGCGGCTATGTTTGCCGCCAGCGGGGACGAGCTGACGGCCCAGCGTGTTACGGATTTACAGGATATTAAAACCGGGATATTAAAAATCCTTTTAGGCGTGGAGGATCAAGATCTCAGCGATTTAGAGCCAGATACAGTGCTGGTAGCTAAGGATTTGACGCCTTCAATGACCGCGTCCATGAATCATGCCAATGTGGCGGGGATTGTTACAGAAACCGGCGGCAGGACTTCCCATTCCGCGATTCTGGCCCGATCCCTGGAAATTCCGGCAGTATTGAGTGTGCCGGGAATCACCGGGATCCTGCGGGATGGGGAGCAGGCGGTCGTTGACGGCGTGGAGGGAAATGTTTTAAACGCCTGCAGCGAAAGCCAAATTAGGGCCTATCGAAAAAAACAGACTGCCTTTTTGGAGGAAAAACGAGCCTTGGCCAAGTTTGTCGGCCGGAAGACCCAAACCGAGGATGACGTCGGGGCCGAGCTGCTCTGCAATATTGGCAAGCCCGCAGACGCGGCCAAGGTTTTGGAGCATGACGGCGAAGGGGTGGGGCTTTTCCGGACAGAGTTTCTGTTTATGGACAGAAGCCAGGCACCCAATGAAGAGGAGCAGTTCGAGGCCTACCAAAAGGTTGCTCTGGCCATGAAAGGCCGGCCGGTAATTATCCGGACGCTGGATATTGGCGGGGATAAAGCGTTGCCCTATCTGGGGCTGGAACAGGAGGAAAACCCGTTTCTGGGCTTCCGGGCAATTCGGTTTTGCCTGGCCAAGCCGGAACTGTTCCGGATCCAGCTTCGGGCAATCCTGCGGGCCAGCGCCTTTGGGGATATCCGAATTATGCTGCCGCTGGTAACCTGTGTCGATGAAATCCGGAGTGCGAAGGCAATGCTTTGCCAGATCCAAAAGGAATTGGATCAGGAAAACATACAATACAATCCCAACATTCCAGTCGGGGTAATGATTGAAACCCCGGCAGCCAGCCTGATTCCGGATTTGCTGGCTAAGGAAGCAGACTTCTTCAGTATTGGCACCAACGACCTGACCCAGTACACCATGGCGGTAGACCGGGGGAACGGGAAAGTGGCGTATTTGTATTCCGCGTATAACCCAGCGGTGCTGCGGGCAATTCGGAATGTGATCGCGGCCGCAAAGGAAGCGGGGATTCCTGTGGGGATGTGCGGCGAAGCGGCGGCGGACCGACATCTGATCCCGATCCTGATCGCTTTTGGGCTGGACGAATACAGCGTGAGTCCAGCATCGGTACTGTCGGTGCGCAAGGCCATATCCCAGTGGGATACCAAACGGGCAAAGGATGTTGCGGAACACGCGTTATCCCTGGAAACAGAAGAAGCCGTCCGGGAATATCTTGCCGGGCAAATCGATGAAAACATATAAGAAAACAGGCGGGAAACCGCCTGTTTTTTTGCAAAAGTATATATCCACGCGGGCAAGCCTTGACATTTCCAGGAAAAAATATTATACTATACACGTTACTGTTGAGAAAAGGATGAACAAGGATGCCGAAATTTTTTACGTCTCCAGACCATATCACGGATCATATATTAACGATTGATTCTCAGGATGTAGCCCATATATGGAAAGTCCTGCGGCTGACGCCGGGGGATGTGATCACCGTATGTGACGGCCGGGGATTTGATTATCAGGCCCGGATCCAGGCGATTGGAGATGGCGCGGTCCGGTGTGAAATTTTAGAAAAAACACCGGTGGCGGCAGAGCCGGCCATTCAGGTGACTTTGTACCAGGGGCTGCCCAAGGCGGCTAAGATGGATTATATCATTCAAAAAACAACAGAGCTGGGAATCGTCCGGATTGTTCCCTGTATAATGGAACGGTGTGTGGTAAAGCTGGAGGATCCAAAAGCGGAGGCAAAGAAAACGGCCCGCTGGCAAAAAATTGCTGAAGAAGCGGCTAAGCAGTCAGGTCGTGGGATTATTCCCACGGTATCCGCCCCCATGCGCTTTTCAGAGGCGGTACACCGGATGCGGGAGGACGACATTTGCTTCGTGCCGTATGAGTGTGAGGAACAGGGCGTTTTGCGGGCTGTGCTGACAAAACAGGACAATCTCCGGCGGGTCAGCTTTATGGTAGGCCCGGAGGGAGGCTTCAGCTTAAGCGAGGCGGAAGCGCTGCGGGCGGCGGGGATCCCGACGGTGACCCTGGGGCCGCGGATCCTGCGGACAGAAACTGCCGGAGAGGCTGTGCTGGCCATGGTTATGTATGAAATCGGAGATGTAAACGGAGGAAAAGAGAATGCTGAAAACCAATAAGACAGAAGAACAGTTGATGAACCGGATCCTAATCAATTTTGGGATTGCCATTCTGGCGTATATTTTGCTGTATATTTTGTATGCCAAGCTGTATATGCAGAATTTCGCCACATTTTTAACCGCTGGGATCTTTGCTGCGGCCGCCATTGGGTTTTATATCTATTCCGGCAAGACCGGAAAATATCGGAATTACGGCCATATGTTCGCGGCGTTTACCCTTGCCCTGCTGTTTACCCGGTCCTCATATATTGCCGCTATGGTGCTGGGCGGACAGCGGTTTATGGCAATCATTAACAGCAGCTATTTTTGGAAGATGGCGTTTAATACCCAAAAGCAGGTCATGTTGATTAGTATTTTAGGCGGCGTATATCTTCTCGGTATGCTGATTTATAATGGAATTCTCATGAGGAAGGCGCCGAAGCATAAAAAATCGGCGAAGAAAAAATAAGGAGCCGGGTATGCTGAATCGTTTTTTTCCGGATTACCTGTATCCGTCTGTACAGGAGATTGCACCGGGATTTTTTCAGGAACGGGGCATCCGGCTGGCGGTGCTGGATATTGATAATACCCTGGTTCCCTATACGCAGCCGGATCCAACCCCGGCGGCACGGGCTTTTTTAGAGCGGCTGCAGGCTGAGGGGGTGCGGTTTTGCTTTGTTTCCAATAATAATACGAAGCGGGTGGCCCGGTTTAATCAATCCATCGGCGCCTTTTCTGTAGCAAGGGCGAAAAAGCCCCTGCGGGGCGGAATCCGGGAAGCTATGGAAAAATATGGGGCGAGTCCGCAGGAAACTGTACTAATTGGAGACCAAATTTTTACCGACGTATACGGCGGCAGGCGGTGTGGAGTTTTGACGATCTTGGTAGAGCCAATTGAAGAGAAAGAAACGCTGTTTTTCCGATTTAAACGCCGGATGGAGAAAATTGTACTGCAGGAATATCGAAAACGATGTCAGAAAGGTAAAGAAAATGTTTGAGATCAATGGACATACAAAACAGCTGGCGATTATCGGCGACCCGGTGGAGCATAGTTTTTCCCCGCAAATGCATAATTACATATCAAAGCGGCTGGGGAACAACTATGTATATACGGCGCTGGAGGTGAAGCCGGAAAATTTGGGCGACGCGGTCCGCGGGATCCGGGCCCTGGGGATTGCTGGAGTAAACGTGACCGCGCCGCATAAATTTGCGGTGATGCAGTATTTAGATGAAATTGACGGCCGGGCCATGCAGTATGGATCTGTCAACACAGTGGTGAACCGAAACGGCCGGCTGACCGGGTACAATACCGACGCCGATGGATTCTCCCAGTCCTGGCTCTGGGCAGGGCTTACAGTCCGGGATCAAGATATACTGATTGTCGGGGCCGGCGGCGCGACCCAGC
>CBCTZG010000064.1:0-15947 GCA_965151315.1 uncultured Clostridia bacterium | reverse complement strand
ATTTATATTCTATCATAGAAGGAATCAAATTTACAGACTTTTTTTCACACCCTCATTTAATGGTCTATTTTGGCGATAGGGTGAATGTTGCCCTGTAACTTTTGCTTTTTCCTGATGTTTGGACTTTACACAAAACTTTACGCACTACCTTCGTCTGTAAGCGTTCTTGTCGCCAAACTGCGTATGTACCGCTGGTAGTGGTTTAATACAGCGCCTAAAGCCTGTCCGTCACCGCTTTTTGCGGCAAAAATAACCGATAAAGGCAGATTTTTCACGTTTGCGGCCATTCAAAACCCTCCTTTTCCAGATATTTGCGCATCAGTTTCAGTATGTAGGCACGGCGTTTTGAAATGTTTTGCCTTACTGTGTCAAGTTCTTTCCCGATTTCAGCGTCCGTCATTTCAAGGAAGTATGACAGCAGAATGACGTCCCTTTTATCCGCCGGAAGTTTTTCCAACGCTTCCGCCAGCAAATCGCCGTTGACAACTACCTCTTTTCCGTGAACATTGAATACATGCTCCGAATTGAAGTAATTATCGTATACCGCCAATTCGGAAAGTTCTTTATCAGAAAGTTCGTCAAACACCTTTTCTTTTACCGCCTGATTACTTAATTCCCGATAGATGTATTTTGCTTCGTTCTTCAAAACACGGGTGCAAAAACCGCCGAATTGATTTTGTATGCGCTCCTCATAAGACTTGGATTTTTTCATTTTCTCACCTCCTTTCTTTGCGAAAGTCGGTGTTGTTTTTCCCTTTCATTTAAGGAGTGCAAAAGCTGCTTTTTTGGCAACCCGAAAATGAAAAAAAGTTGAAAATTTTTCAGAATAGATTTCTTATAGCCTCAAATCAAGAGGGGCGCACGCTGATTAAAAAGCCGGCGAAAAAAAGAAAAAAGCCGTCCGCAGGAAAGTAAAACCTTCCTGCGAACGGCTTTCGCTGTATCTTTCTGCCTTCGTTTGCGAAGGCGTATTATTTATTACTTTTCCAAAAACCGCTGCAAAATCACTGCGGCTTCTGCGCGGGTGGTAGCACCCTGCGGGTCAAGGACACCATCGCCTTTGCCGGAGATGAGCTCTGCGCCGACTGCCCAGGACACGCCCTCCTGCGCCCAGTTTGACAGCGCGCCCGTGTCGCCGAACTGCGACAGGTCGCCGCGCTCGGAAGTTTCCATACCCTTAAAGCCCGCATACCGCTGGAAAATGGCGGCAAGCTGCTCGCGGGTGATACGGTCGTCCGGGGCAAAGGTGGAGGCGTCATAGCCCTGTACAATGCCGTTGACGTTCGCCCATGCCACCGCCTTGGCGTACCACGCATCCGCCGGTACGTCCGCAAAGGCGCTTGCACTTGCCGAAGGCTCGCCCGCGGCCCGCCACAGCACCGTCACCAGCATACCGCGGGTAACAGGTTCATTGGGCGCGAACGAGGTGTCCGACACGCCGGAAAAGAGGCCGTTATTCACCACGTACTCCACCGCGCCTGCAAACCAGTTGTTCGTCCGCACATCGGTAAAGGAGCCGACCATTGGCGCGACGCTTGACGGCGCAGAGGGCAGCCCTTCCAGCATGGATTCATCAAAGATGACAACCTTCAAATGCTCATCAAAGCCTTCATCAACGCCGTTGAAGGGGACGTAAACCTCCATATTGGGTATGGCCACCACGCCTGCGCCAGCGCCGCCGATATGGGTATTGGGGAACACCCGTTCCACATTGGGCATCAGGATGGTCCCGCTGCCCGGCTGGATGGCGCCATAAGATAATATATCAACGCCCCCATAGCCGTAAAAGCCTTCTACAACCTTTACCCGGTTCAGGTTTATGATGGGAATAGCACTCGACGTCAGTCTATGGACATTGAGGATGGTATCCGGCAATGTCAGGGCGTCCATCTGGCAGTCATACAAAAAGTCCTCCCATGTGGTGATGGCGGCTGACCAGTTGGTGATCTGGCCGATGTTGTTATTCGTAAACGCCGCCCAGTCCATATATTCCAGACTGTCTGGCAGACGGACGTCCATTTTTTGGGATGAGCCGGTATTGATATGGGCAAAAGCCTTTTGCCCGATATACTTCACGCCGTTGGGGATTTCCAGATAGCCGATGTCGATTTGATAATCGCTTTCAAACGCATTCATGCCGATATAGGTCAGGGCGTCAGGCAAATCGCGCAGGGCGCTTTTGGGGACGCCTCGGTGTCCGTTTGGAACATCATCAATATAGGTGACGCTTTCCGGCAGGGTAAAATCATCTAATTCGTACATCCTGCTGGGAAACGCGTCCGGTCCGATATAGCGCAGCCCGTCCGGGAGGGACATGGTGGTGTCATAGTGGCTGGATTGCCATTCCATTATTCCCAGCGTACCGGGACGGACATCGACATGGAGCGGCGTCCAGGGATCCAGTTCGGTTTCCTTAAAGCAGAATACGCGGCCAAGATAGTTTTCACCACCTGGAAGGTTCTCCCAATACGGTGTTCTCTCAAGACTTCCCGGATAAAGGACTTCCAGTGTGCTGGGAAAGCTGATGCTGTCAAGCGAGCTGCAGCCGGCAAATGCGTTATCGCCGATTTTTTTCAGCCCCTCCGGCAGCACGACATTGTTCAGGCTGGCGCAGCCGCCAAAGGCTCCAAACCCAATCTCTTTTAAGCCGCTGCCAAAGTTTACCGTAGTTAGTTCCGACTGCGCGCCAAAAGCGCTTTCCGCAATGTATTCCACGCTGTCCGGTAACGTGACAGAGGTAACCTTAGAATTTTCAGTGCGGGCAAGGGAGAAGGCATCGGTGGCAATGCCCCTGACGCCATCCGGTACGGTAACCACAGGATCGTCCCCAAAATAGCATACCAGCTCTCCGCCGATGACAATAAAGGGGTCGCCGCCGTCCCACACACGTTCCATCAGATTATATACCATTTCGGTGCCGAGGAACGCATTGGCGCCGATATATTCCACGCCGGCAGGGATGGTAAAATTGTCTACCTTGCAGTTCTTGAAAGCGCTCTCACCGATGGATTTCAACGTGGAGGGCAGGTTGATTTCCGACAAATCCAGGGCGCTTGCAAACGCATTATCTCCAATGGTTTCCAGGCCTTCCGGCAGCGTAACCTTCTTCAAATTAACCACAGGAGCCGTGCTGGGGTAATAGGCAAATCTTTCAATGTATTTCACGGTGTCTGGTACAATGACGGTTTCCACCGTGTTGTCGTAGTAGGGTGGAAGATTAAGATCGCCAATCCCCACCACGGTGTAGCCGTTGATTTGCGAGGGGATCACCAGGTCGGTTTCCGTGCCGTTATAACCCATGATTTCAATGGTGTCCTCGGTGACAAATTGGTAGTCGTAGACAACGCCCGGATCCTCCGCCGCAAACGCCGCCATGGGCATAAGGCTCAGCAGCATACACAGGGCAAGCAACACGCCCCATATGCGTTTGGTAATGGTTTTTGTTGTTTGCATAAGAACTTCATCTCTTTTCTAAATCAGGTGGGTTCCGGATTGCAGTCCAAAACCGGTTTTAGTTCGCATTTTTCAGGTATTCGTCAAGCCGCATCAGGACGGTGGCAACCTCCGCGCGTGTCGCGCCGCCCTGCGGGTCGAGGATCCCCCCGTCTTTGCCGGCAATGAGCCCCGCGCCGACCGCCCAGGCTACGCTGTCGCGCGCCCAGGAGGAAATCTGGCTGTTATCCCCAAACTGGTTTAAGTTATACGGCTCGTTCGCAACCAAATTCTTGGAGTAGGCGTAGCGGTACATAATGGTCGCCATCTGTTCGCGGGTTACGCCCGCGCCCGGCGCAAAGGTGTTGTCGCTCACGCCGGATACAATATCGTTGGCTGCCGCCCACGCCACAGCGCCCGCGTAGTAGGCGTCCGCCGCTACGTCCGCGAAAATGACCGCCTCCGCCTGCTTCCTGCCGTCCATGCGCCACAGCGCCGTAACAATCATGCCGCGGTCCATGTCCGCATTGGGCGCAAACTCGTTGTCGCTCACGCCGGACAAAATCTCATTGTCAAATACGTAGTTTACGCTGTTGTAATACCAGTCGTTTTCATTGACGTCCAAAAAATCACCCGGAACCATCTGGTTTTCATCCGGCTGGTTGGAGCCCCGGTCGTCCGAAGCCTGGATGCTGCCGTCGGATACCGCCCAGTCGCTCCACGGGCCGGGTTCCCCTAAATAATATGTAGTGGGGCCGGGGAACGCGTCAATATCCCCAAGTACGTTGATCCCCCTTGCGCGCACGCGGAAGCTGTAGCCATCCGCCGGGTTCACCGCTTTTTTAAAGGGCATGACGGTATAGGTGGTCAGGAACGGGTCAACACCGGGTTCATAAGCAGGCTGCCCATTGTGATACCGTTCTATCTCATATTCCACATACTGATACCCCTCCGGCGGGGCGACCTTATCCCATTTGATATACATTTCCTGTTTCGGGTCGCTTTCTACGGTTTCAAACCGCAGATTGGTCGGCGGCGACGGTATGTTGGAAGCAAACGCTGCCATTGGCGCAAGCTCCATTATCATGCACAGGGCAAGCAAGGCGCCGCATATACGCCGGGACCATGTTTTTCTTGTCTTTTTCATGAGCTCATCTCCTTTTTAACTCGCTTCTAAGTTTAAATCGTTTGTTCATCGCAGGGAGCAAGCGGCTGCAGGGAAGAAAAGTCCTTCCACAGGAATACTTTGACTGTAAGCTGCTGGGCCCCGGTCAGGTCGCCGTCTCTGGGGAGCGCAATCGTAATGGCTTGCTCGCCCGTACTTTGCGCGTTTTCTATTTTTTCCATGGAAACCATCCTGCCGGATGCATCATATACCGCGGCGCACACAATCGGGGTAACTTCACCCGCATCCCACTTTGCCGTTACCGATACGGAAGATGCGCTTTTCTCGGCATTTTGAATTTCAATAAACGCCGGGCCGGCCGCCCCTGCGACCACGCTGTGAAGGTTAAACAGCTGGGCCTGATGGAACCCGCCGTCGATGGGGAGGCCCGCTATTTCATCCCCGTCGGCTGCCTCAGCCGGGATATTGTAATCCAGCGTTTTCCCGTTTAATTTTACAGGCGAAGTATCGGATACCATATATCCGGTATACGCGGTTACGATAATAAAATATTCGTAGGTAACTCCATCTTCAAATAGCGAGATTTTATTGGCGATTCTATCGTTCATCGCATTATCGCTGGTAATCATCTTGCCGTCGCTGCCTTCCCAGCCCTCGATGATATGATAATAAGATAAATCACTCTCCGCCACTTTTGCATTAAACTGCGGCGCTTGGCCCACGGTTACGTCCAGCGATGCGTTTTCGATATTGATCCCGTTAACTTTTGTAAGCGTTATACTTCTGACCGGGCTTTGCACCCAGTCGCCTGTATATCCGGATTTCTGGAGCGACCGCACCTTAAAATAATAATCTCCTCCGTAATTTTGCATGATTCCGCCAAACGAATTTGTAGCGCCATCCCAAGCGAGATCTTTACCTCCTGATGTGTCTGGGGGGGAAAGCGTTGCTCTATACTGCAGAAGCTCCTCCTCATTTCGGTACAGGCGAAAGTCATATAATTCTACGCCTGCCACAGATTCCCACACGACCACATTGCCGTCCCATTGAAGATTTGACGGAGCCTCAAGAGAGACGCTGGTGCTATATAGAGTCCGGCTCTGCACTTCCGTGCTCAGGTCGCCGTTCCATGTAAACTGTGCATTAGGGTCGTCCGGATCCGCCGTGATCGATAACGAACCCGTTTCCGACTGTACAATGAAGAAATAGTCACCGGCGCCGTTCCTGCTGATCGCGCTGCCCAGGTCATAGGAGGTCCTTTCGGTTGTGCCTTCAAAAACCACATAACCTGCATTTGCTCCTGTCAGTGGCACTAAAAGGATGTGATACCGAATCCTTTGATAATCCCCCGCCGGCTGTACCCACTCCGCCTTAGTACCGTCCCAGTCCGCATACAGCGGCGCCGGTGCGGCGGCAAACGCCGTCATGGGCAGTAAACCAACCAGCATGCACAGGGCGAGGATCGCGCCCAATACACGCCGGGGCCGTGTGTTTGCTGATTTACGCATAAAAATTCCTCCTTTTCGCTTTGGATATTTAAATATCTTGCTCATCGCATGGGGCAAGCGGTGTCATAGAAGAAAGACTCCCCCATAAAAACAGCTTGACTGTAAGCTGTTCTGTGCTAATGTCACCACTGATTGGAAGGGTAACGGTTTGCTTACCCGAACTTTCAACGTTTTCTATTCTTTGCATGGAAACCATTCTGCCCGCCGAGTCGTATACTGCGGCCAGCACAGCCGGGGAGACTGCATCCGCATACCATACTGCCGTTACCGATACGGAGGACGCGCCTTTTTCCACATTTTGAATTTTAACAGACGGCACTGCTGTTACTTTAAATTTCGCCTCGTGTATTTCGTAGATTGACCGCAAAAGGCTCTTCCCATCCAGGCTTATGCTTATCAGCACGTCCGTTTCAGTTTCACCCGTATCGGCGTTTGTCTTGGGCGCGTCCTCATACGGCTGTTCTTCCCAGAGGGTATCCGGGTACTCCGAGGCCACTACTGCCTTTAAATAGATATCCCTTGCTTTTTGCAGGGCTTCTTCTTTTGTCCGTTCCACAGGCAGCGGGACCGTATGCGTAATATCCTCGATCCATTCCCCGTCTTCGCCGTATATTGAGGCGGTCACTTCATAGACAAAGAAGTCGTCCGTGGACGTTTCTACCGGCGTCCGGCATATGGCACATTCCGTGGCTTCGCCTTCAATCCTGTGGGAACCAATATCGCGTTGCCCGCAATGTATGCAGGTATGCCAGTGGAACAAATCGTTAAACGACCATTCCGTGCCGTAAACGTGCTCGCCCGCGCAGGGTTCCCCCAGAGCCGGTGTGATCTGGCTCTCGGCGTATTTGCATTTGGTGCAGAAACGTTTGTTCTCGCCCGGCTCCGTCTCGGTAGGATACCGATAAATGATCCACTCGCCAAACGTATGCTCGCAGGATACCAACGAGACCTCTTTCAGCGCGCTGGCGTAGTCGGTCTGGTAATCGCCGTTGTACTGCTCGTTGAAAATGTACAGGGCCTTTCCGGCCATATCGATGCCGGACAGGTCAAGGGTGGCCGTCCCTGCCGTTTCGGCCTGCGCCAGCCTGCCGTAATGGGTGTATACGCCGCTGGCGTTGTCTTTGATGACGGCGGAGATGTACTCGTTATCGCTTGTCCTCGCGCCGGAGTAGGAGATAACCGCCTTTCCGCCCTCATACGAGGCACAGACTGCGGTAAAGCCGCTGCGGCTCTCGTCTAAAAACGTCAGCTTCCAGTCGGAAGCATAGTACGGCATGGTTTTTTTCAGCCCGCCTTCCGGCTTGCCGCCAGCCGCCGCAGAGGCAAAGAGCGCCGTCTCCGTATTCAAACGGAACGCCGGGCGGACGCCGTAGCCGGATAACCCCTCGGTAAATACCTTTGAGCCGTAAAAACGCGCTTCACCGGAGGAAGCTTCTACCGCAATTGCATAGCCGGGCTTACCGCCGGGGCTGCGCAGCCACCACTCAAGATATTCCGGTAGACGGCCAACGAACAGGCTGCCCGCATAGTCTGTCGCTTCGGCCTCACGTGTCGCGGAAGGCCGAAGATATTCCCAGTTAGTATTGTCCTGGAATCCATAGGCAGGGTTGTGCGCCTCATCGACGGAAAGTGCAAAGAGCTTATCGGTAGTAGCATTTCCGCCGGGTATCACATCATCATATGTATCGTTGTCCTTGTTTTCCAGCGCGGTTTCCATGACCTTGCCCTGCTCGGAAGCGTTGAACGCCCTGCTGTAAAACGTTTCGTTCATCCATTTGCGCAGGCTGCTTGTTTCCCAGGTGACATCCTCCTGGAAGGATTCATGATACGGTTGTATATCCAGGATCTTGTCGGACAGCAGAAGCAGGCTGCCGTCCTCCTTGGACAATACCCGCCATTTCACAGGCTCGGCGCGAAAACCACCGCTGCCGTCGGCGCCCTGTTGATAGGAGCCAAAATACACATTGTCTGCCTGGGCGCCGTCGATCAGGGAAAGGCCGGGCGTCAGCGCCCTGGGCCAGCCGAGGGACGTCCCGCGCACGTATCCGCACACGGTGCAGGCGTCTCCCGTTCCGCCGCCGTAGCTATGCGGCGTTTCCTCCTGCCTTTCGCCGCAGAGGCATTCGTGCCAATGGTCGGTTTCATCATATACCCACTCCGTCCCGAAGCTGTGGGGATGGTCGTCGGAAAGGCTGGTAACATTCAGCGTAAATCCCTTCCATTCATCGTTTCCGCAGTGATACCTGTACGTCACCTGGGTTGCGCCGTAGTCGACGGTGAGGATGCTGCCGGAAACGGTCCCTCCCGACCAGCCTTCTGCATTATTCACGTCAAAATCACCGGGGAGGGTGGAAAGGTCAAATTCATTCCTGACGTTTGGTACGATATCGTACGCGTTATCTTCCGCTTCAAAATTATATCCCCATACCGGCGCGTGAGGATGCAGCTGTAAGCTGGTCAGCCGGTTATTGTAGCAGCGAAGATACGTAAGGGCTTCGCACCCGCTGACATCCAGCGCCTCTAAGTCGCAGTCGTTGCAGTATGCCGTAACAAGCGCTGTGCACTTGCTGAGATCCAGCGTTTTCAGCTGGGTTTCTGAACAGTCGAGGTACGCCAGCCCGGGGGCGTTCGTCAGGTCAAGCTCCGCAAGGCCGCTTCCGCTGCAGTCAAGATACATCAGCTCAGGGTTGTTGGAAAGATCGAGCTCCGCCAAATCGGGGAGACTGTATGCCTCCAGCGCAAACAGCTTGGGGTTGTTGCTCAAATCCAGCGAGGAAATCCGGGTTTCGCTTAAGTAAAGCTCCTCCAGCTCCGAATTGCCCGACACATCCAGCGCGGCGACCTCAGTCCGTGAAATGTCCAGCGCAAGCAGCTTGGTGTTGTTGCTCACATCGATTTCGGCAAGGTCAACCTCCGAGAGCCGGATCGCCGTCAGGTTGGGGTATTTCGACAAATCGATTTCCGGGAGATAACCGACATAATAGATATCCAGTAAGGAAAGCGTGTCGCTTTCCGGCGGCAGGCTCAGCTCTTCCAGATACCAAAGGCTGTCCAGGGCCAGGTTCGTCAGCTGTGTGTGCCCGCTCAGGTCGAGCGATGCTATATCGCCGCCCGACAATAGCAGTTCCTGCAGGCCGGTGTTTTCCGCTATCCCTATGGTTTCGCCGCTGTAACCCGCAAGGTACAGCTTTTTGAGATTGGGATTGGCGCTAAAGTCAAGGTTGGCAAACTCTATATATTCGCTCTCAAAGACCTCCAAAAGGGGGTTATGGGAAAGGTCAATGCTGCTAAAGGAATCCGAAGAGCGCCCTAAGATAAGCGTTTTCAGCTCAGAGTTGTATGACAAGTCCAGCCCTTCTAGAGATCTGTTTTCGCTGCAGTCCAGGGTTTGCAGCTTCGTATTTTTTGACACGTCCAGCGTTGTAAGATTGTTGTTCGCGCAAAGCAGCGTTACCAGCGCGGGATTGTTCGACACATCCAGCGAGCTTAAACCTTGACCGGTACAGTCCAGTTCCTTCAGCTTGGGGTTCTTCGACAAGTCCAGCGGCTCATATGTGCCGTATCCGTTCATTGCAAACCGCAGCGTCTCCAGTTCGGGATTATTCGTCACATCCAGCGAGTTGACGTCGGTATAACTGCAATCCAGCATGGTCAGGCCGGTGTGCTTTGACAGATCCAGCGCGGAGATGGAAGTATAGCCGCAATCCAGCTTTTTAAGCCTGGTGTTTTGCGACAGGTCCAGCTCTGCCAGATACGCATTATTCCGTACATACAGCTCTTCTAAATTGACAAAATGTTCGATCCCCTTAAGGGTATCCGCCCCGGCATCCTCGCTGTCGTCCGGCAGGGAAAGGTCAATGACCGTTACCGCGGCGACTTCTTCTTCGCTCAAAAATTCGTCCCGGTCCTGGTCAGCGTTTTCCCGGAGATACTGCCGGAAGGGTAGGCTCGGGAAAGTATTATCATCGAGGTAAAGCCCCTGCTGTGCCGGGGGTTCCGCGCCAACATTGCCATATTGAACCCAGACGCTCCACTCCGACCACTTCGTTACTTCCATATAGTTGATAGATACATCCGGATCCACGACTTCGACAGCCTGCCTTGCCCGCGCCCGGACGCCGTAGTTCTCTGAATCCGAATCCTCGTTGATCGGATCAAACCATGTCATCCTGAAACGGGTGGGCACCAGCTCTTCTCCTTTTTTCTCCCCTTTATAATACAGTTCTATCTGAAATTCCCAATTTTGATACAACCCTGCAACCGGATCGGGAGTTTCCCATTTCACAGTTACCGTACTGCCTGACACACTAAATCCCAATGAGCGCGGCGGGTTTGACTTCTGTGCCGCAGAGGACGTCATGGGCATAAGGCTTGCCAGCATGCTCAGGGTAAGCAGGGCGCCGAATATGCGCCGCCACAGCCCCTTTACTGTCTGTTTGCCCATTTTTCAACCTCCTTTATTTGTTAGGTTATAACGCTTACGTAGAAAAAGTTTCAAGTGTAGAAAACAACATCTGTTCGTTAAAGCCCCTGAAGCGGGGAATATGCCCGCCGCTTGCCCTATTTTAAGAGAATACCGCCAAATCAGGGTTCCCGGAAAGCGCCAATAAAACGCGCATTTTGGGAGGATGAGGAACCGCCGATAAAAGCGGGTGGTTTGCCAGCGGCAAACCGGGCCATAAGGCGGCGAGTTATGCCGAAGAGACGGGCGGCTTCTCTAAGGGGTCATATATTTTTCATACTTTCTTTTTCGCATCTTCTGTAATTACCCGGCAAAGCACTGCGTCCAGTAAGCGCCCAGCTCGCCGCCCAACGCGACGCCTACGCCCAGGCGCGTTGCCTCCGGATCCAGAATATTAAACTGGTGCCCCGGCGAGTTCATCCAGCCGTCCATAATAACCTCCGGCGCCGCGTCCCCGGCCGAGATATTCTCGCTGATCATATAATAGGAAACGCCCGCCGCGTCCGCGCGGCCGTCCGGCCATGCAAGGGCGGCAAGGCCGTTCTCGGCGCGCACCTGGTTTACCATGTCAAAAATGGCTTTTTCGTATTCCCCGCTGTATCCGGTTACTTCCCCCAGTACTCCGGCAGGGGGCGCGCTGCCCGCCTGCGCGAGCACATCGGTTAAAATCCCATTTATGATGCCGTTCAAATTCTCCGTGTCAGTCGTCCGCCCGTCGAGGCGGCGCAAAAGCGTACAAAGCTCCGCCCGTGTCAAGTAATCAAAGGGCGCAAAACCCGTGTCCTTGCCCAGCATAATGTTGTTGTCTATCGCGGCGGAAATCATGCTGCACATCGCCGGGTCGTCTTGATATTCTGCATAGTCCGCCATGCCCTGCGCCGAAGCGCCGGAATACCCATCCCACACAATGCCGTGTATCGGCAGGATGGCATGCGCCGCGTCCCGTCTGGTCAAAGGCTCCTCCGGGTACAGGTAGAGCCCCTGGTACAGCGGCATCAAAAGCCCGGAGCCGGTGTAGGGCGCATACCACGCCGACGGGGCAACGTCCGCCCATAAAAGGTACGAATCGCCGCTTTCCACCAGCCCGTATACGGCGGTAATGATTTTCATAAATTCCGCGCGGCTGATGGTTTTATCCGGCTGGAACGTCCCATCTGGGTAGCCGCTTAGGTATCCTTTCTCTGTCATGGTGCTGATATCCGCCTCCGCCCAATGCCCGGCAGTATCGCTGAATGCGAATACCTGCAGGGGCAGCGCGGCCAGGAGCAGCGCAAGGAAAGCAGCAAGCAATTTGCTATGTATCTTCATATGGAATCCCTCCTGTCCAGGATTTTATCCTATTCAATATAGCCGGAAATTGGCTCTGTATACATACTGTCGTCGGTTACAGGCTCGTAGCGCCCGCCCTGGTAGGTATCGCTCCAGCCGTTTTCCGCCCGGTAGATTTCGCCGGTTTGAGTATCGTAAACCCGTTCATATCCCAACGTGGCGTCACTCTGCTTCTGGCTGATAATATCCTGGCTGGTGCTGCGCGCTTCCCAGGAGGACATGATGCCGTCCAAAACAGCATTGCCGTTGGCGCTGAACTGCATCGCCTGCGCCACCTGCTCCTGCCCCGCCTGCTGCACGCTTTGCACATAAGCCTGGGAGTATTCCAGCGTCCCCATGCATTGGGTCAGCACGTCTTCCCACTCAATCAGCGTATCCTTTGCAGCGGTGACCGCCATGATATTGTACGCCATATAATAGCCGCCGTCCGCGCTGGGGATCTGATAGCCCGACGGAGCGCCCGCGGCAATCTGAACCGGTCCGAAATCTACCACCGTGGCGGCGAACATCCCTTCGCCTTCCCTGCCATCCTCTGTGAAGGTGGCGCGGAGCAGCTCGTCGCCCAGCGCCGCCTGCCCGAAATTGCCCGCAGACGGGAAACGCTCGGTAACAGTGAAATCCTCAAACCGTGGGAAGGTGTAGCCCGCGTAGCCTGGTTCTGCCTGCACGGCAAAGTCCGCATACTGGGGGAACAGCTTATAGAAATTTTCAGTGGACGGCTGCGCCAATACCGGCGCAAGGGTAAATAGGTACGCCTGGCTGTTGCCCGCTGCATAAGTGTACTGCCACGCCTCCTTCCCCGCCTGGCTGTGCAGCAGGGCGTCCGCTTTCAGCAAAACGAACATCTGGTTCAGCGGCTCCTCCGGGTCGGTTACGCGGATACTGTGATACATCCCGGTGCCTCCGCTGGATACCGACCAGCCGGCCGGGATTTGCATGCTGAACGAACCGTCCGGCGCGCTGTACAACTCTGTCTCGGTTGCTTTTGCTTTGGTTTTGGTAATGGTAACGTTTCCGCTGTCCGGCGTCTGAACCGGCATCCCGGTTTGCACGGGCGGCGCTTTAACGCCGCAGGCGGAAAGGACTGCTGCCAGCAGGGTAACGGATAACACCACTGGCAAGCGCCGCTTGCATTTGATTTGCATAGGCCGTCGGCCTCCTTCCGTATGGCAAGTATATTCGGCACAGCTTACTGTGCCGCCGCGCCTGTATCTTCCGGCGGCTGGAACCGGACGCCCTTCATCACCAACACGTTTTCTAGATGCTGGGTGATCCGGTCAGCCACGGCGGTCAAAGCACGCTGCTGTCCGGGAATGGACAGTCCGCAGCATGGCGCAAGCATAGCGAGCGTCATAATGGTTCCGCAACCGCCCTCTTTCACTGTGATAGAAAACTTGCTTACATTGCCGTAAATGTTTGCCTCCGCAATCACGTCCTTCGCCTCGCCATCGCCGTATTCTGCCTCCATCTGATCCAGCATGTCATATACGGCAAGCTGGACATTTTTTTTTGCATACGGGAGCATCCTTTCCATTACTTCCATTTTTCTGCCTCCTTCTTACAATTATTTTTTGAATGCCCGGCAGAGCATCCCCATTTGAGTCCATCCTGTTAATGTTGCAGATTTTTTTATTTCCCTCCAAACAACTGTCGGTCTCTGAAAAAAATATAGCATAGTCCTGAAAAAAATATAAGTTTACAAACGTACATTTTTTTGTTTTTCAGGGTTGAATTTTGTAAACCCCCGGCCATTTTGGGGTTATCAAATGTAAACTCTGGCCTGTTTTGGAGGGGTTAACATTTGTAAACCCCCTATTTTTCATGTATTTTTTTCTATTATTTGATATTTTGAGGCTGTTTTTACGAACATATATTTGCATATGAAAAAAGCAATAAAAAAAGCGGGGCAAACGCCTCGCTTTCCATTTCAAAGAATCAATGGATTATGTTTTTGTTTTTAAGATGTAAAATCCGCACGATATTTTTAAAATAGCACAGAAAAAGACAAACGCCATTTAAGAAGGGAGGAGAAATATACTTACAAATTTTCCGTTTCCGTTTTAAAGGGCTGGCCAATAGGTCCTTTGATTGTATTTCGTTCGCCCCATTGATAATAAAATTGCGTTAAATCCAGCCGGGTTCCTGTCTGCGTCTTGTCGTTCAGGCTGCGGATATGTTTATATAAAGCCGTCCTGGAAATCGCCAATTGTTCCGAGATTACCTGGAGGTTTTCGTTTGGCTCGGCAAGCAGCTGCTGAAAAACCTCCTTCTCACGCGGCGTCAGGGAGAAAACCTGTGTAAATTTTGAAAACTTGTCTGCCTCTCTGCGCTGCGCATCGTTCATCCTGGTAATCTCCCGCATTTGCGCGGCATACGCGGCCATTACAACCATAACCGCCGCGAACAAGAGCAGCACAAGCAGGATTGTGATAATACCGCCGCCTGCAAACAGCAGCGTAACCGAACCGCTTGTAACCAGGACGGCGCTGAGATTGTTAACCGCGCGGCCAAGACCTGCCCACAGCGCTGGAAACCGCATATGCAATGACAGCTCCATAAAGCTGGTGGTAAAGTATACCGCGAAAAAACCGGCAGTCAGGTAAAACACCACAAGCCCGATCAGGAACGGGTCTCCCAGCCATATTACCGCAACACACAACGTGGACAGCATCATCACACAGTACATGATGAGGTTCATAAACTTTCTTTTCCGTATATCAAACAAAAACCCTGCCATAAGCCCGCTAACAGCCAGGAGGATCCTTGGCCATTGCCCGACGTCCGCGTGTCCCGACGCGTGAGGGAGTGTTACCGCGTTGTCCAATGTGCTGAATACGCAGGCCATCAGCGCGACAAGCAACGCCAGCAAAAGCCCTGCCGACAGCTTTTTCCGGGACATGGCCGCCTCCTCATTTTGCCCGCTGCTTTCCGGTTCCGTTTCTTTCACATGCTTTAAGTACCGCTGCTGTGTCCACAGCATTAAGACGCACAGCATGGCTAAAAAAGCGGATAGAAAACCCGCTTCTGCGGTTTCGACATTGACCAGGTTGTTGTTTAAAAATTGCAGCAAAATCCCCAGGGCATAGGCTATCCCGACAATCCGCGCCAGCGCCGCGCTTGCCCGAACAATGCGCGCCGCTATGCTGTGGACCGCGCTGCCAAAAAAGCCAAGGACAAAAAACAGCACCATGCCGGATATGAGAATTGCCGCATAGGATAAATGCTGCTGCATAACGAATATACACACAATCGCTGCCAGCGCTAATGCCAGGGTAATGATACCCTGATACTGTCTTTTTACAAGGCGGCTCAGCGCCGGATACAGTAAAAAACCGGCTACGCTTACGCCCAGCGCATAGTTTTGCGCGTTTACGGCCTTTCTCGCCTCCGCGGTCAGCGCAATCATATTTACATACAAGTATTCCGCGCCTAAAAAGATAAAGGTAAACAGGCCAATTAAAAGGATGGCGCTTACCGTTGTCCGTTTCCTCAGTTCATCTATCATCACGTTTATGCCTTTCTATGTATTTTTCATTTTCATTATGTCTTTCATGAATCCAAACCCTCACGCAGTTCCTTTGTGTCTGTAAATTTTTCCGCAGGGATGCTATCATGTATGGTATCATTCATTTCTTTCATAGTTTCAAGCATTTCGGCATTGGGTATGTCGGTTGCGATTTCAAAAGGAATTTTACCCTGACGCACAACCTGACGCAAAAATATATTCATTGCAGTGGTCATGTTCAGTCCCATCTCTGCAAACATGGATTCCGCCTGTTTCTTTAATTCCGTATCCATGCGGATACTTATATTCGTTGTCGCCACTGTACCCATTTCCTTTCACTCTTAATATATTATATTGTAACACAAAATATGTACGTTGTCAATACAAAATCATTGTTTGCCAGGTATACCTGTGGCGGATTTTGGAGGTTTTCAGTACGACAGAATTTTCATATGCTTTTTTCAAAAACGGGTTGCTGAAAAGGCGTTTTCTGCACTCCTTATATATAGGGGAAAAACTAACTTTTACGGAATAGGCCAGCTAAGAAAGTCAAGAGTTTTTTGAAAAAAAGCAAGAAAAATTTTT
>CBCTZG010000063.1:0-16188 GCA_965151315.1 uncultured Clostridia bacterium | reverse complement strand
GCACCGGAACTCAGCGTTATTCCCATACCGGTCTGAATCGGAATAGGAGGATGTAGATAAAACTACATGATAATCTTCAAAATCGCCGCCGGTAATCAGCTCGTCGCCGCCAAAGGGCACGATAGATACATCGTCAATATACGCGCCGTACCGGATAGTATCCGGCGCCGCCTGGCCCACCCGCACATGCAGAGGCGCGGTATCCTCCCCCTTCATGTACTTAAAGCAGCCGTAAACCTCGGTCCATTCGTCAGAATTGACCTTTGTGATGGTTCTGTCCTCATTATACGCCTGCATCAGCATCATTTTTGCGTCCGCCTCAGCCCGGCTGCCGTCTGGGTTCGGCAGCAGCTTGACCTTCATGCTGGAGATATACCATTGATCCTTTTCTAATGTTGTTGTGGTGGTCAAGCCTATATATGCCTTGTCCTGCGGGACCACCCGGATACAGCCGCTGCCGTCGGGGCCGCCGCCCTCAATCCAGTCTACTGTGCTGTTTCCCAGGCTCCACTGGTCCAGGTCGTCCGCCGAATCAAACGAACCGCCTGGAACGCACTCGCCCGATGCCGCGAATACCGGGGCGGTACACAGCCCGGCCAGCATGGCAAGACTTAGGGCCCAGGCCGCTAATTTTCTAATCTGTCCTTTCATGATCGTTCCCCTTTCTTTTCTATATCCGTCCTGATCCATACGGGATTCCCGTATGCATCCAGTATAAACACCCTGGCATATTCCGCCTGTTCCAGGCAATCCACCGTAAAGTCTTGTACCAAAACCTCCCCGGCTGGTACGCAGACCTCCTTCTGTTCCGCGCCCCGGAGCTGGTTCCCCTGGTACTGGGCGATGATATACCGGATGGTTTTGCCGCTTTTCTCTCCATTGGCAAAGGTCAGTCTTGTCCGGATCTGGTCCGTATAGCCGTCCTGGACTGCTCCTTCCGCATTTACACATTCCACCTGGGCATAGCAGCCGTCCACCGGTACCATTTGGAAATTGTCAATG
The DNA here is from genome assembly GCA_965151315.1 of uncultured Clostridia bacterium. Lineage (GTDB taxonomy): Bacteria > Bacillota > Clostridia > UBA1381 > UBA1381 > Avimonoglobus. Next base: position 15,186 of record CBCTZG010000063.1, on the reverse strand, counting down.
CAGATTCCCTGGCCCAGGCTGTCCAGGCCCGAAAACTGGCCGTATCGGATCTCCGGCCGGAGAACGGTATCCGCCGCTTGGAATAAATAGGCCATCTTCCGCCATTCCTTTCCGTCTGCCGTCGTTTGGGCGGATTCAATATAGCTCCCCGCCTGGTCAAACACAAACACCTGGGCGGAAATATTTCCTGCCGCCGGGTCGTACGCTCTGGCATCCGCCGTTACCAAATACTGTTTTCCCGGTTGGGCTTCCGTTCTCTGGGTCAGGCTCACAAACCGGCTGGTCTTGGGCGTCATCCGGAGAAACTGGCTCTGGTTACCCAAGCAGTTTGCTTCCAGATTGGTTATGGTAGACCCGTTTAAATTGTTCAGCCGGATATTCCAAAACGGGTCTACGTTTACAAACCCTTCCTTGTGATATTGGTTCACCGACGTGTAGGCCGACGTCCCCAGGCTCAAATAGGGGTCTTCAAAATCGCCGTTGACAATCATCTTGGAATTATCCGCTTCCAAAATACCGGCATATGCCACCCGCATTCCGTTTTTTACACTGTCATACTCTGTAACGCCGCTGGCGTTCTGCCCCGCCCGCAGTATAAAGGTAGCGTCCTTTTCCTCGCCGGTATACTGGAAGCAGGTGTAGACTTCGCTCCACTCACCCGGCGTTACATATGTGGCGCCCAGGCCCTCAGTAGTGATATAGTTCAGCATATGGAACTTGACAGTAGGCTGAACGGGTGTATCGTTGGCATTGATCTTCACCTTGGCGTACAGGACATACCATTTATTTTTTTCCAACCGCACCGTCTGGGAAAGCTGGAAAAAGCTTTGGCCGGCGGGCATAATCTCAGCACACTGCCCCAGGATATCATCCTGTACTATAGCGCCCGTCCCCCCGCCTACATTCCAAAACTGCAGCCCCCGGGAAAAATCCGGGTTCAAAACCGTGGGGGATCCAGAAAATACTTGGAAATCCGCCACATCATACTGGGCAATATCCGCGTCAAAACGCAGATAGATATTCCCGCCGCACTGTTCCGCCGGGCCCTGATACCGGAAAACAGCATAGACCTCCGTCCATTCATTGGCTTGAAACTCGATGTTGGCAAGAATATCTGTCCGGTCGGTATCCCCGAAGCCCCGATGATCCAAGTACAGGCCACCGGTGGTATCCCGGTCTGTCCGCACCCGCAGAATGGCCGTATAAGCCGTATCCCGCTTCAGCACAATCGGCTGGTACGCCTTTTGGCACACCCTGTCCGCGGAAAACCGGACAAAGCCATCCATATCCTGGGGACAGGTATCGTAGGTATCGTTAAAAATCCAGGCGTCCGCTGTATTCCTGACATTCATTAACGCCTCGTCCCAGGGCTGGATCTGAAAATTATCCAGCCGGTAGCTGACGCTGGTTTGGCCGGCAGGGATAAACCCGCCGTTGATCCCTACCGATATCCTTGTGTTTGCGCTATCCTGTACCCCATTATATCGGTAATACGCCGTCAGGGTATTCCAGCCCGGTAACAGGTCCGCGCTATTGACCATCCCCATGACTGGCTTGCGCTCAAATTCCACGCTGCCGCCGGGGCCGTAGCCTTCAAAATATTCTGTTTCCAGATACACTGGGACGGCTGCGTCAATCAGGCCTTGGGCCGGCTTAAAATCTACGGAGATTTTATACAGCCGGTTTTTCTCTAAGGTGAATTTTTCCTTCTGCCAAAATACCGCGCCGTTCTTTTGGATATTCACCTCTACGCAGGAATCCCGCTCCGCGTCTTTTACCGGGTTAGCGGTAATGCCCAGGCCGGCCGTTGTCCATTGCCTGTACCAGGGGGCCGGCTCTGCCCAAGCGATATGGACGATTCCCGCCGCCAGCGCGATTAGTATCAAAAACGCCGTAATCTGATTTCTATGCTTCATCCTGTTGATTCCTCATAGCCGCCGGCTTACCATACAAAGTAGATGGTATCCCAAAGACGCTTCAGGATCTGGGCCGCCCAAACCCGTTCGATGGCGTTATTCGGTGCGAAGGTGTTGTTCTCCACGCCTTTGATCAGATCCATACCATATAGGGCGGCCACAGCCTCCTGGGCGTAAGCACTGATCTGATCCTTGTCGGTATAAACGTCATACAGCTCGTCATACACATAGGGGTTTGCCAGCATCACCTGCAGGTACGTCTGATACGTCATATACGCCGCCTCCTGCCGGCTGACCGGTGCGTTCAGGTCAAATCCATTCTGCACCATTTCATCGCATACCAGGCCGGTGGCTTTCGCACCCTCCAGGATCGCCAGGTTCTTTTCTTCCGCGCTCTTCGCGTTCTGTACAGCAGTCAGCTCTGTCTTATACTCCTCCAAGCGGCCTTTGGTGGTATACCAGTAGTTCATATAGTCCAGAAGCATATTTAAAAACTCGCCTCTGGTTACATAATCTCCAGCGCCAAATTCCACTTCATTCCTGGCTACGTTGATCCCATTGTTCAAAAGCGTCCGCACATCCTCCGCGTACCAGGTCCCATCCAGATCCGCCATTTTTGAGCTGTCATATTCCGTTTTGGCCTCTCTGTAGCTTTGGATAATATCTTCCGCAGTCACAGCACTGCTTTCTACGATCTGTTCCTCGGTATATTCCGCTAAAGAAATCGTATTCCCTTGGGATACAATCCCGAAGTAGCCGTCTTCCCGCACAGCGCCCTGGCCCTTATCCAAATAATCAAATACGCAGACGTCGTTGATGTACAGGATAATCCGGACACCGTCAGCCTCGTTAATGGCGCCTACCCGCATCCTGACGGTTTGCCCATACTTAAATAGATCGTTGGTATAAGCAGGGCCCGCGCCCGGCAGCGAACCGTCGTTAACTTCACAGAAAATCTGTGTTCTAGTGCCGCTGTTGAACCGCTGCAGCTCGATGTCGCCTGTATTGGTAAAGCAGATAATATATCCGTTCTGCCCGGCGGAATCCGCCCGCAGGCTGTCGTTCTGCAACCGGAACATAACCGCCGGCCAGGTGGATGGGCCTGTTCCGATGGTGTAGTTAAAGGCTAAAATCTCGTCCCCAAACTTTCTGCCCCGGTAAATGGAGAAATCACCCAACGCGTTAAAGTCAATACCTGCGGCCGTTTTTGTGCCCTTGGTGGACCAGTTGTCCACGTCGGCCAGCTCCGCCTGAAGCGGATACATGGAAAACGGCGTTGGATTGCTCAGGGAATAATTCACGTTTTCAATCGTGATTTCACCCGTTACAGTCACTCCGTCAACTACGGCGCTGGCCTGGATGATTCCCTGTCCGTCCCGCAGAGAGGTGACCACTCCGTTTTCGTCTACGGAAACAATATCCGGCGTCAAAGATGTATACGAGATTACCCCGTCAAAGGCCTTTTCTGTATCATAGTTGGTATAAACTGTGGGATACAGCCCTGTTGTTTCGGAAACCAGCAGCGTACTTGTATCCGCCGTCAGCCCGATCCGGGCCGGCGTACTTCCCACAACCACGTCGATTGTATAAAATTCTGTATTCCTCTTTTCATCCACCCGGACATAAATAACCGCGTGCCCGTTGCTTACAGCCCGGATATTCCCCGCATCGTCAACCGTAGCTACAGTCTCGTCGGAGGACATATACTGATACGCGTATTGATCCGGGTCTTGTTCCTGTTCCTTTGCGCCTGTAATTTTGGCGGGCTTGCAGGAGGCTGTTTCACCAGCCATCAGCTCAATGGTGGACGGAACCTCCATCCTGCGGATCTCATCACGGATCCCTTGATACGCCTCCTCTAGGCCGGCCTTTCCCATGATTTCAACCGCCACAGGATCCCATTGGCCGTTCATATTATAAACGTTCTTTTCAAAAGTCCCGGTAAAATCCATAAATTTTTGCATGGACTGGACGTCAAAATAGGTCCTTGCATATGTATTGTTATACTCCGGGGAAAGCGCGTTCCCGGAAACGCCGCCGAAGGGCCGCTGCCAGCCCTTACCGGCAACCCACATGGTATCCTTATGCTCGATTACGTTGTCCACCAGCCGGTGATACGAGGAACCCTGGTCAAGATAGTATGGCGCGCCGGAGGTCGTCATCATAGAAATATAATTTTCCCTCCACAGGTTCGGCTCCTCCAGGGTAGCGCTGGACCGGCCCAGGCTGTAAATGCCGCCGCCGTCCCGCAGTACCGTCATAACATAATTCAAATAATTATTCTCAACCACCAGCCCTTTCAGGCTGTGTACATACTGATCCCAGCCCCAGGCAATATGGATGCCGGTATACGGCAGATCAAACAGGTCGTTATGGGCGATCCGGGTATACTGGGAAAACAGGATGGAAATCCCGGTAGCGCCGTTATACTCACAGGCAATGTCCGCAATGTAATTGTTAACGATGCTGTTGTTCATATCCCGGTAAGCAGGCGTCCCGCAGTTGGCAAAGGTGGCGTCCAGATATTCATAGGGCTCCCCGGGGTCGCCGATCATCACACCGTGGGCAGATAAATCGTACATTCTGTTTCCAACAATATCACAGTCCTGGATTCCGATGGTATACCGGATCCCCATACCGCCATGGTGCTCCACGTCACAGTTCAGGATGTCAATGTCATGCCCGTACCGAATATCCAGAGCGCCTGGCAGAGAATGGGTTGTGCCATCATCCCACCGCAGCTGCAGATTCTGGTTATCGTCAATGCCGCATTCCGGGATCTGCGCTGTGGAGTATTCAAACTTTAATCCGTCAAAGGTAATGCCGTTTACATAGGAAAACGGATTGTCACCAAAAACAGAAACCAGCTTTTCTACTGCTGGGAACACGGCCTCTGCCGTTTCCATATCTTCTCCTACCCGCGGGATATAGTAAAGCTTGTTTTCCCGGCTGTCCCGGTAATACTCTCCCGGCTCGTCTAAAAATTCATACTGGTTATCCAGCCTATAGATGGTGGTGGGCATATATTTGTTTTGGCTCCACGCCCGGGAATCAATGTCAATCCGGATCCTGTCTCCCTCCCGGACAACACCCGTTACCCGCCGCCGCTTCTGGGTCCATTCCTCATTGGTGACGACCTCCATATCCGTGGGGTGGGCTAGGGTTAAAAGCATATCCTCATCGACATAAAAGCAATCCTGGAATACTGTTTCACAGGCAAAATCCGGCTTGGTATAGCTGGCCAGGTCTGCCCGTACACCGTTGACAAACAGCTGCCGGCCGGCGTCCGTGTCCAGATCCGCCACCCAGATATTTTTCTGTTCATCATGCAGCCGCCATCCAGTGACCCGGCCGCTGCCGCGGATAATAGGCTTTTCCTCGCCCACACCCTTATAGATGATCTTCCTGCCAGCCGGCGCACTGTCCTCTGCTGTAAATTCCAAGGTATGGTCAATCTCATATTCCTTGCCGGAAATATACACCGTAATATCCTCCGGCATTTCCTTATTGATGCATCGTACAAAATCCCGGGCCCGTTCCAGGGTTTTGAACGGGCTGTCCTGGGTACCCTGGTTTGCGTCATTCCCGTTATCAAAATCCACATAAACGCTGTTTTGGAACGGCAGGGTGTTTTTTTGTTCTTTCGGCTCGTAATTGGTCTGCAGCATTCTGGCATTGCTGATCAGATAGTTGGCCGGGCCGATGAACAAGATCTTTGCGGTGATTTTCTCGGTGCCGTCATACCGGTATTTGAAGCTATACTCCCTCCAGACCGGGGAGACAGTGTCCGTGTATATTTTGGTTCCTACAGCCGCGGCGTTGATCTCTAGCAGACCGTCTACCTCCGACATATGTACGCTGAAATTTTCCGTCGCGTCAGCCAGGTTTTTCGCGTTATAGGAGATGACATATTCGCCGCCGGGCTCCAGTTCCACCAGCTGATAAACAAAACCCCAGCCGGTGATACCCACCTTCAGGCTGTTGTATCCCCCGTAGGTATCCGCGGTTTCCACAGACATAGCCGTATCGTTAATGTTCCTGGCGCTCCAGCCCTCTGTACCGTTGGTCAGCGCTGTGTTTAAAAACAGCTCCCGGTCCTGTGCGCTGACCTGGGTCCCAGCCATGGTGATCCCCAGCAGGGCGATCAGCACAGCAAGCAGACTTCTCATCTTTTTCATGGGTTTCCTTCTCCTTTCCAATTATCCTTTTACGCTTCCCAACGTGATTCCCTTAACAAAATACTTTTGGATGAACGGATAAATTACCAGCATCGGGAGCACCGCCACCACAATGGTGGCTGCCTGCAGGGTCTTGTCGGAATACAAGACCTGCTGCCCCTCAAAGACTCTGTCCGCAGCCGGCTGCGTACTACTGAGCATCCGCTGCAAAAACAGCTGCAAGACCTGCTTGGTAGAATCGTTGAAATACAGCATACTGTCAAACCAAGCGTTCCAGTTCGCCACAGCGTTCCATAAGGCAACCGTAGCCAGCGCCGGCATAGACATGGGAATAATCATCTTAATAAATATTTTGATTTCCGAAGCCCCGTCAATCAGCGCCGACTCAATAACAGACTCCGGCAGCCCGGCAAAATAATTGCGCAAAATGATGGCATTATAAGCGCTGATCAGCCCGGGCAGTATATACACCCAAAAATTATCCAACAGGTGGAGACCCTTGATTACTAAATAGGTGGGGATCATTCCGCCGTTAAACAGCATGGTAATAATCAGGAATACAGAAAAGAATTTTTTCAGCGGCATATTCCGCCGAGCTAGCGGGTACGCATACATAGCTGTGACCAATACCGAGGTAAATGTCCCAATAATCGTCCGCAGTATAGTTATGCCATAAGCCGTCCAGATTTCGTCCTTCTGGATCAGGACCTGATAAGCCTGGATCGTGGGATGCAGCGTAAAAAAATTGAAGCCGCCTTTGGCGGAATCTGCCGCAGTGGAAAAGGAAAGGACGATGGTTGACCACAAGGGGTACAACGTCGTCAGCCCAAACAGCAGCAAAAACGCGTAGTTAAAAACCCCAAATACAATTTCAGCCTTGGATCGTTTATACAAGCTTATCCCCCCTTTACCACAGCCCGTTATCGCTGATTTTTTTCGACCAGGCATTGGTACCCAGCACTAAAATCAGGCCGACAACACTGGTAAACAGACCAACCGCCGTCCCGTAGCTGTAGTCTGTCGTCTGCATCTTCCGCAGGTTATAGGTTTCCAGAATATCGCTGATGTTATAAACCAGCGGATTCTGCAGATTATAAATCTGGTCAAAGCCAGCGTTCATAATATTGCCCAGATTTAAGATCGTCACAACAACAATCGTGGGGATCAGGCAGGGGATAGTGATTTTTGTGATCTGCTTCCACTTTCCCGCGCCGTCCACCGCCGCCGCCTCATACAGGGTCTCGTCGATCCCGGAAAGGGTGGCCATGTAAATAATCGCGCCCCAGCCGCAGCCGGCCCATACCGCGGAACCGATCACCAGCCAGAAAAACGACGCCTCATTGGCAAAAAAGTCGATTTTCTCCAGCCCGATGCTGGCCAAAACCGTATTCACCGGGCCTGTATTGGAAAACAGCAGCTTTACAATACCGCCCAGCATAACCCAGGAAAAAAAGTACGGCATGTAGGAAACTGTCTGTATTGTTTTCTTATATAAGGTATGCCTTACTTCATTTAAAAGCAAAGCAAGAATAATCGGCGCGGGGGTGCCGAACAGCATTTTTGTCACGCTGAACAGCAGTGTGTTGCGCAGGACATGGGCGAATTCCGCGCTGCCAAACAGCTCTTTAAAATTGTCCAGGCCCACCCAGGCGCTCCCAAACACGCCGTCTAAAATCTTATAGTCCTTAAACGCGATAATAATGCCGAACATCGGCAGATATTTAAATATGATCAGCGCCAAAAAGCCGGGGATCATCAGCATCAATAATCCTTTATATTTTACCAGCTCATTCCACATCCGGTTTTTCTTTTTGGGCGCCGCTTTATTCAAAGATGCCTTGATCATAATGTCTCCTTCCTATACATATTGGTTTGCCGCACCCCGGATATCCCGTTCTCTGCGGAAAACGCTGCAGGCTTCAGCCTGCTCCGCAGGCCGGCCGCTGCCGCCTGCCTTGTACCTTACTCTGCGCTGACGGGGAACAGGCCCCCTAGGAGGCCCCGTTCCCGCCAGCCGCCTTTTTCAATATGCTTCTAACCTTTTATCCATATCCTCCTTACAGGCCAATCTGGTCGTAGATCTCCTGCAGGGTGCCGTCCAATTCATTGGCTTCCTTGGTCAGCTCAGCGCCGCCCTGGCTTTCCCAATACTTCGCAAATTCGTCATAATAGCTGACGTCCTCTTCGCCCCGGATAATTTTTGTCATTATAATGATCTGCTGGTTCCGCAGCCCTTCCAAATATTTCGCGGCTGAGGGTACTACGTCAACCTTCCCGAAATAATCGCCCTGGCCCGCGTCCTCCGGAATGTATTCTGCCCTGTATTCCTTAGTCGCATCCTTAACAAACTTGCTGGCAAGTTCAAAATTAATATGCACCGGATCAAAGAAGGAGAAGCCCAGCTCATAGGAAAGCGCGTGCTCGCTGTAGATCGGGTCGAACTCATCCGTATATTCTACGCCGCCCCCCTCTTTCAGTGCATCGTCCTTATACTGCCACATGGTCCCGAACTCACCCATATGCAGCTTGACCGCCAAATCATCGTCAGTGATCATATCGTTCATCATGCCTAAGAGCTTGTCAAGTTTTTCGTCGTCACAGTTTTTACCAAATGAAACCACATGGGCCGCGTGCCCCCATACATACGCCCCGTAGTCGCCGTTGGGGCCTGCCGGGAAATATGCGTTGGTAACTTTGGCATCCGGGTTGACAGCGGTAATTTTGTTGATCAGAGAATTTTCATTTTCTGTATCGTTGATCGTATCCCCGCCGCCGTAGGCTACATAGCCCACAGTTCCATTGATAAATTTTGTGCTGTCATAAATATTATCGCTGATAAATTCCGGATGGATCAGCTCTTCCTTATACCACTGGGCCAGGGTTGTTAGGGCTTCCTTCACATTGTCCTGGAGGCCGCCGTAAACGATCCCCTCGTCGGTGCTCACCCAGCAGAAAGGCCTCGCGTTATACGCGCCGAAAATATTGCTGAACATCTGGTGCCATGTGGTTACGTCGCCCGTCATACCGTAAGTATCCTTCTGGCCGTTGCCGTCCGGGTCGTTATGGCGCATTTTATACAGTGCGTCATGGAATTCGTCAATCGTCTGCGGGATTTTTTCAATTCCCAGGTTCTCCAGCCAATCCGCGCGCCAAACGCCGTTAGATGGGATGTTGCCGATGTAATCCAGGTTTGGCAGGCCATAATTTTTGCCGTCTACATTGGAATAAAGCCATGCCTTCGGGCAGTTTTCGTTAATAAACTGGAAGTAATCCGGTGCTTTTTCCTTGATCAGTTCCAACGGTATCTCCCGGATAAAGCCCTGGTTTACGTCGTTTTTCACATCAATCGGATCCAGCTCATAGATCAAATCTGGGATATTCCCGCCCAGCATGGTTACACTCTTTTTGTCCGCATAGCCTTCCTTATCATAAAACAGCGGGCTGATCTCAATATCATACCGATCCTCCAAAAGGGTCTCCGCATAGCCGCCCTCTTTTGCTGTCCCAAACCAGGGGATTCCCAGCCAGGAAATTGTCATCTTCCCGTCGGCGTTAGTATTGCCGGCCGTCTCCTTTTTCTCGCCGCAGCCGCCCAATCCTGCGCATACAGCCAAAGCGAGCACCATCGAAATTACTTTTCTTGTCTTCATTCTTTCATATCCTTTCTGTTGCTGTGCCCGCCCGGGCCATAAGCTGCCCGGGCAGGCTGAAAAACCATTTTAATTTGTTCCGCTGATCCGGTCCAGCACATAAAACGCACCCAGGTAAATGGGGGTAACGTCCGTCCCCTCTACGATCTCCGTACCGTCCTCTGAGCCGGCTAGGTTCCCCCCGGAGGTATCCGTCTCCGCACTGCCATTAGCAATATGCCGCAGTACAATGGTATGCTCCCCGGCAGACAAGTCATCCGCTATGGTTACATGATGCCCGTAGGTTCCCGGCTTCAGCGATACAATCCTTTCACTGCCGCCGTCGATAGAGCAGGCCAGTGTCCCCAGATTATTATTGAGGTTTCGGTTATAATACACCCCGATCCCGGTGCCATTGAAAGTAAACCGGATTGTATCGTCCTTTTCCTCTGAATAAATCATCTGGTCTACAACGGAAAATTTATTTCCCGCCGGAATGTCCACAACTGTCCAGCCCGTCTTTTCAACAGCCGGCTCCGTCATATAGGTCAGACTGCCTGTGATATAGCTGTCATCAATCGGCGCATATTCCCGGGCTGGTTTTTCTGCTGGAACTGCCAGCAGGTCTCGGATCTTATTCCAGATAACATCCTTATATAAAGCATGCCCCTTATCGGTGGGGTGGACGTCGTCGGCAATATAATCGCCTACATTGTTCCCCAGCTTTTCTTCGCCCTTGCCCGCCGCGATAATCGCATTGTAGATCGGGGTCGCTACGTCAATGGACATGGCGTCATAGTGGGCCGCCAGCTGGTCTACCGCAGAAAAGCTTTCCGGATATTTCAGCGTTTTTCCCGTACTCATGTATTTGCTGTAGGTTTTTACAAATACAATATCCGCCATAGGGCTGTGCGCTTTGATTTCCCGGATCAGCCCCTCTGCTGTATCGCTTACGTCCGCAAAATCAACCGCCTGGTCATTGACAGCGTATTCAATAAAGATCAAATCCGGCCGGCAGTTTTCCGCCACCTCCGCGTATCGGGACACCCCTAAGGTGAAGCCCGTTCCCCCCAGGGCAAAATTGCGCATATTGATCAGCCCAGGATACGCCGCCTCTAACTCTTCAGTAAGTTTGTACGCCCAGCCGTTGGCTGCCTCTGTGATCGACCCGCCGTAAAATACAACCTGGATCGGCTCATCATTGGCCAGCTTCCGGGCTGAGCTAGCTAAAAAAAACTTTTGCTGTTATCCTCCACTTGGGCATATTCCGTATACGGCTTCTGGCTTGCGGCATCCCAAACCATAACCTTAACCTTTGCCGCTGTTTCCGGAATCGCCAGCGCCTTGGTCGTATAGGTCTGGCCTTTGCCGGCCGTTACCGTGATCTTCTCCGCATCAGCCTGCAGCAGCTTCCCATTGACGTCATAGGAGGCCGCAAATACGGTAACATCCTTCGCGCTGTAAGTGCTGGTGGCGGTAAAGCTGGCCCGGACGTCAGATAAGTCGCTTAAATCCGTGATATTCAACGCCGGCCTGCCGATACTGAATCCTACTTCCTCTAAGGTAACGTCGTCGATGTCCACGCCGTTTGCCACTTTATCTGTAGCCCCTTGGGCAACCCGCAGCTCCAAGACAGCGGCGATATTGCCGTAATCATTGACAGGGATATCCGCCGGGATGGTAAACGTCCTTTCCACCGTTGTCCACTGGTCATATACCAGCGGAACCGGCTTCCACTCAACATCCTCATAATCCGCCATGACATTTTCTTCTTTTGTCAGCATAAAATCAGCGGACGGCGGCGTATCGGCAAATTCCTCTACCATCGCCGGCCGTACCCTGGCTTTCGCCACATACGTCTTTCCCGCCTCTAAGCTGACCATCTGCGGCAGGGAAATAAACCCGTCGCCCGTCCGGTTTGTCATATGAACATAGCCGTTCCCGTTCTCGTTTTTCCATTCTGCGTAGCCGCCCAGGAACTTCTGTTTGAGCCCATTCCACACTTCTAATTCATAACCGGTATCCTTCCGCTTATACCCGTCATAGATTTTTTCCCTGGCCGATGTACTGTTGACCAAGGTCTCGTCATCAAAGCCGCTGCCAACCAAAATGTTGTCACTTTCTACCGGCTCTACCCGGATGTAGTCCACATACACGCCGTTGGCCACCTGATCCATTTCATGTGTGCCAATCCGCAGCATGACCTGGGTGTTTTTCAGCGGTGTGCCAGTTTCATTCCACGCTACGCCCGTATACCGGAAATAGCCGTAAATATCCGCCCACTCGTCACTGGTAACGACCGTGTCGCCATGATCCTGCCCGCCGTCCGAGGTGATATAGGTATGTGTGAAATTATCGGAAACCAGCATCAGGCCCGCTGTAGTCGTTTCGGCTTTTGAGCCGTCACTGTTAGGCAGAAGCTTTGCCCGGGCGCTGACCTTATACCACTGGTCCGCCACAAAGTCCTTGGTGGTCTGGGACATCTGCATAAAATTCCCGGTTCCGTTGGGCACAAGCTTTGCGGCCGGGCTTCCATCCACAGATGTCATACTAGCTGTGGCGCCGCCGATACTCCACATAGAGAGATCGTAAGCGTTGTTTAGCTCCGCGCCTGCTGCAAAGCTCCCGTCGTCATCAATTGGGATAACGGTAAAATCGTCAAAGTCCACGCCATTGGCTACGTTGTTCGGATCATACTGTCCAACCCGCAGGGCAAGCGGGGCGTCTACAAAATCGTATTCGCCGTCATATGTATATTCCTGATACACATTCGTCCACTCGCCCAAGTTAATGGTTTTACTGTCTAACTCTTGTGGCTGGCTGAATTTTTGTTCATTATTATATTCAGCGCTCATTAGGAAAAACTGGGCGTTTGTGGTTGTCTTCCCTTCCACCGCCGCAGGCCGTACCCGGACGCTGAACAGATATTTCTGCCCTTTTTCCAGCCGGATATTCTGGGTCAGTGTCGGATAAGAACCAGACGGGGCTTTTACTGAAATATACGCGCTGTCATTTTCCGGGTCCGTACCAGCCGGATTCCAGGTATATTCCCAGCCAGCGTTCTTATTATACCGTACGCCCTGGAACGGTTCGCATTCATATCCGTCTGATTTGATGAACCAAGGCTCCGGCGTAAATTCCGACGTGGAGGACTGGAGCAGCGCGGGATCGTCAAATTTCCCGCCTAAAATCAGATCCTCCCCATTTTGGATCTCTTCTACGGTAAAATAATCTACATATACGCCGCTGGCCACCGCCGCCGGGTTGTTTTGCCCAAACCGCAGCATAAAGTTTACGTCCTGCTCCTGGCCAAACGTATAGGCCCCGTTCAGGCCGATATACCGGTAATAGCTGTAAAGCTCTACCCATTCTTGTCCGGTCACCCGCATCTGGCCGTCGTTTCCGCCCTTATTCGCCAGATAATTGCTGGAGTTGTCCGCAAAGCCGACCGGAAGGAAGCCCGCGTCCGCGCATTCCGCCGCCGGGTTGATCATCTTCACCCGGGCCCGGATCTTATACCAGCTGCCATATTTCATAGGAATCGTCTGAACAACGCTGATATAGCTGCCGGACGCCGGGGTCACCTGCATAACCCCTTGGGCGCCGTCCGCATTTTCCATAAACACAGCGTTGGACACGCTCCATGCGTCCAGATCCGCAGCCGTGTCCATAAATGCGCCGTCCATCAGCTGGTCCACTGCGTCCGGCGTGGATGTGTACCCATCCTGCGCGCCGGCCGGCAGGGCGCCCAGCCCCGGCAGCATGGATAGCGCCAGCACTGCCGATAAAATCTTTTTCTTTGTGATCACAAAAAACCCGCCTTTCTTTTGAATTTTTCTTTTTTTGGCGAACCGCCAGGTCCGCTATGCCTTGGCCTGATTGTATCCCAGGTATTTGTGCTTTTCAAGCGATAATTTTTCACATATCTCATTTTTTATCTAAAACGGATGCATAATTTTTAATATAACTCACATTTTTTAAAATCCGCGCCTGGATTCCCACACACCTCTGGCTTTTTTGGATTTTATGGTTTTACTTGACAAAAACGCAAATGAGATTTATAATATTTTTATACAAATTTATCAAGGAGAAGATAGAATGCTCATCCGGTATTTGAAAAAGCATCAGCTGTTCAGTATATATTGTGTTTGCTTTTTGATGGTGGCCATTATCCCGCTTTTGATTTTCTCCGCCATCATCTATACCACGACCTATAATAATCTGCGGGGCCAAATTATTGACAAAGAAATAACAAACTTGAAAAATACCGAAATCAATCTGATCAGCACCTATAATAATTATTCCAATCTGGCCGCCAGGCTGGCCCGGAATTATCTAGACTATTCTATGTTTTCCTATACCAGCCGGGATGTAGATTATGACTTATTTCATCAGTTTTCAGAAATCCAGAAAAATATTACTTCCTTATATCCCGCCGTCAGCAGTACATATGCCTATAATCAAAAAAATGGCCGGTTTTTGGTGAACAATGCCTATTATGATCTGGACGCCTTCCCCGACACCCAGTGGAAGGACGCCTTAAAGAGTTCAGATATTCGTCAGTACCAGTGGATTTTTAACCGGCAGGAAAACCAGGATACGCTGGTTTATCCATATAACGACGCTGTTCGTATCATTATCAATATCGACGTCAGCAATATGTACAGCGAGCTGTTTAAAAATATTTCCGACAAGGTTTTTGTAACCGAAAATGACCGGATCATCTGGAAAAACAATACCCAATCCCCGGACGCCAAGGCTTTGGACGAAAAATATATTACGCTGGATCAGGAAAAATATTTTGTCATCAAGCACCCTACCCCGCAAAACGGCCGTACCCTTGTGGTTTTGAAAAATTCCCAGGAAATCCTGGCGCCGTTAAACTCTGTCTTTACGATCCTTTTGATCGTCAGCATGCTCCTGCTCCTTTTAATCGTCCTGGCCAGCTTTTTTATGGCCAACAAGCTGGCGATGCCGATTAAAAATATGGTTTCGTCGATTGACTACGAAACAGAGCTTTCCAACGAGCTGGATATTATCAGCGAATACATCCGCAGCCTGAATCAGACCAATTCTACGCTCCAGTCCAGGCTGTCTTTAAACAGCAGCAGTACGCTGGAGACGAATATCCTGCGGCTTTTACGGAATCTGCCCCTGGAAGACGGGGACTGCGCCTCTATTTTCCCAAGCCATATCCAGTCCTACACGCTGGCTACATTCCAATTTGAAAAAGGGACTGCCGCCCAGACGGTTCAGAATTATATTGCCCGGCTGAAAAACGTGCTGGCAGATTTCGCGGAAAGCCTGAATTATTATTTGTTTTCTATTGACAGCTGCAACCTGGTTACCCTTCTGTTCAGCGACAGCGACGAGCAGACGCATGACCGCAATATCCATCGCTTTGCCAGCCAGGCCAGCTAAGAAAGTCAAGAGTTTTTTGAAAAAAAGCAAGAAAAATTTTTG
>CBCTZG010000062.1:0-16464 GCA_965151315.1 uncultured Clostridia bacterium | reverse complement strand
TTAACCTTTATAGAACCACGCGACTATCGCGTGGTTTTCGGTATACAAAAAAACAGGCACACAGCCTGTGCCTGTTTTTTTACCTCTATTTTTCCATAGTCAGAATAGACGCGCCCGCAATACACCGCACAAACCGGATGTTCCGGAACCCCGAATTCCGCAGCAGTCCTATTTCATGCCCCAGCGTCAGCGGCGTATCAAAATGGACGAATGTATCCTCCGCTATGCCGGCCCGCGCCCGTTTTTCCGCACAGACGGAAAACAGCAGCGCTTCTTCTTCCGGGCAGCAGGCCAGATAATCGCCATGGATGTAAACACCGCCGGGCTTTAGGGCTGTGTACAATTTATCAAACAGCGTTTGCTTCTTTTTTGGTTTAAAATGATGCAACGATTCAAAAGAAATTGCTGCATCAAAACGATTTTCCCCCAACGCCGCCTGGAAGTAATCCGCGCAGATCAGCTCTATGTGTTGATCTGGAAATTTCTTCCGCAGCCGGTTCAGCATGGTTTGGGACAGGTCGATCCCTGTAATCCGGAGCTCCGGCAGACGCCGGAGAATCCCGGTTAACTCCAGGCCCGTCCCGCAGCCCAGATCCAGAAGCGTTTCTGCGCTTTTCGGCACTAACCCCGCCAGGAACGCGTATGCCGGCTGCCATTGCGCCATATGGGCTTCATATATATCCGCTCGGCTGGCAAAAAACTGATCCATTTCTTCCAACGGCGTGTTTTCATTCTCCGCCAGCCAACGCCGGAGCTGTGCCATATACTGCGGAATATCCGGCCGGATTTCAATTTTGTTCATTATGTCCTCTTCCATTGCTTTATCCCTCAACCCGGTTTCGTTTTTCCCCCTGAAGGAAAGCCCGGATATTTTCCTGCACCTCATCCATGCACCGGACTCTGGCTTCATGGGCGGCCCAGGCCATATGTGGTGTAAAAATCACATTCGGCCGGCCTAAGATCCGCTGATACGGGCTCTCTGCCCCCATAGGCTCCGCGGAATATACATCTATCCCCAGGCCGCCCAGCTGCTCCCGTTCAATGGCCTGTACCAAAGCTGCCTCGTCGGCCACCGCTCCTCGGGCTACATTGATCAAGACCGCGTTTTTTTTCATCATGCCAATATGCTCCGCGTCAAATAAGCCCTGGGTTTCGGCTGTCAGCGGCAGATGGATGGACAATATGTCCGACTCCCGGCAAAGGGTTGGTAAGTCCACACAGTTGTATCCGTGCTCCGGCCGCCGCTTATAGGCAAGCACACGGCAACCCAGCGTCTTCGCCACGTTTGCCACCTGCCGGCCGATATTCCCCAGTCCGGCGATCCCCCAGGTCATAGTGCTGATTTCATGAAAATATGGTGTCAGACAATTATGCACACCGCTTTTTGTATAGCTTCCATCCTTTACATACCGGTTAAATTCCGGCAGGTGGTTCACCAGCGACAAGGCCATTGCCGCCGTAAGCTGGGCAACGCTGTCTGTAGAATAACCCCGGACGTTGCAGACCCCGATGCCTCTTTCCCTGCAGCAAGCGCAGTCAATGTTATCAAAGCCAGTAGCCGTTTCGCAGATTAATTTCAAATTTTTCCCATAGGACAAATTTTGCGCGTTCATTTTGATTTTATTTAAAATTACAACATCGCAGTCGCTGATCCGTTCCGCCACCTCCTCAGGCGCGGTCATCGGATAAATCACCGTTTCGCCGAACGCAGAAAATCTTCCCAGATCAATATCATCCCCCAGGGTCTTTGCATCTAAAATGACAATTTTCATAGTTTTTCTCCCCCGTCCTGATAAAGGCCGGCAATGACCGCCCAAATCTCCGGATGCTTTTTCTTTAAATTGATCGGACGGAAATCCTGGTCCACAAAGCCGTGGCGGGTCATTCCCGTAGTCATCAGCTTGTTGTCCCGTTTCCGGTAAACTGCATAGGTAAACATACACCGAGCGACGCTAAGCTCCGCCAAACGGCACAGGATCACCGCTTCCTCATCATAGGTCAATCCCTCCAGGTATTTGGCGCCAGTCTCTGTCAGCGGCAGCAAAACCCCCTTTGACTCTATTTCCTGATAACTCATGCCGCCGGCTTTGATAAAATCCCCCCGGGCAATCTCAAACCAAGGATAATACCGGGAATGGTGCACGATCCCCATCCGGTCGGTTTCCGCGTACCGCACCCGCAGCTCTGTTTTACTTACAAATTCCATTTTCTCACGCTTTCGTCATACCACTGTACACATGGCCCTCGCTTGCATCGACAGTGACCACTGTGCCATTTTTCAAGATCTCTGTAGCGCTTTTCGCGCCGGTGATCACCGGGATGTCTAAGGTCAGGCCGATGATTGCCGCGTTGCTGGCTTCTCCTGTTTCTTCGCAGATAATGCCGCCGGCTTTTTTTAAATACGGCACCATATCCGCCTTGGCTTCCTTGACGACGGCAATCCCGCCGGCTTTGAAATGCTCCCGCAGATCCGCGGCGGATTTTGCTACAAACACTTCCGCCGTTTTTTTCTGGGGCGTAATCCCGTCGCCGCTGACTAAAATGTCCCCCACCAAATGGACCTTCATGATATTGGTCGTACCGCTCATTCCAATGGGCGCACCGCCGGTGATGACCACCAGATCCCCATTTTTTACAAGCTGGGCTTCCAGGGCACATTCTACCGCGTGATCGAACAGCTCATCGGTATTTTCCCGCTTCTGGCTCATGATCGGCACAACCCCCCAGGATAGGTTCAGCTGCCGCCGTACTTTTTTGCTGACTGTCGGCGCGATGATGGGGCAGGATGGCCGGAATTTGGATACCATATGGGCTGTACCGCCGGAATAGGTCAGGGCGATAATGGCTGTAGCATGCAGATCATGGGCTGTTGTACAGGTGGCATGGCTTAGGGCATTGGTCACGTCCATCCACTTCCCGTTGGTAAAATCCATGTTCCGCAGCCGTTTTTCATAGTCAATATCCCGTTCCGTCCGCTCCGCGATCATAGACATGGTTTTTACCGCCTCCACCGGATACTTGCCGATGGCCGTTTCCCCGGAGAGCATGATCGCACTGGTGCCGTCATAAATGGCGTTGGCCACGTCCGTCACCTCCGCCCGGGTAGGCCGGGGGTTGCGGATCATGGAATCCAGCATCTGGGTGGCTGTGATTACTACCTTGCCGGCCCGGTAGGTCTTTTTAATGATCTGCTTCTGGATCACCGGCAGCTGCTCAAAGGGGATCTCTACCCCCATATCCCCCCGGGCTACCATAACGCCGTTACTGACCTTTAAAATTCCATCTATATTACTGACGCCTTCCGCGTTTTCAATTTTAGAAATAATTCGGATGTTCGCGCCGCCGTTTTTATCCAGCAGCTTCCGGACCTCTAAAACATCCTCCTGCGTCCGGACAAAGGAAGCCGCCACAAAATCCACATCCTGCTCAATGCCGAACAAAAGATCGCTTCTGTCCCGTTCGCTCATATACGGCATACTCAAGGATACGTTTGGCACATTGACGCCCTTCGAATTGGATACCTCGCCGCCGCTTTTGACCTCGCAGATAATCCGATCCGGCTTTACGCTCAAAGCCTCTAAAGCGATCAATCCGTCGTCGATCAGCAGCGTGGCGCCGGCCCGGATATCCTTGGGAAGATCCGGGTAGGTAATGCTGACCTGGGTTTCATCTCCCTCCACGTCGGTGGTATACAGGGTGAATTTATCGCCGGCTTTCAATACGGCCTTTCCATTTTTGAAGCTTTTCAGCCGGATCTCCGGCCCTTTGGTATCCAGCAAAATCGCCACCGGCAGATCTAACTCCTCCCGAAGCTTTTTGATCCGGTTCATGCGCACTAAGGCTTCCGCATGGGTTCCATGTGAAAAATTCAGCCGTGCCACATCCATGCCGGCCAGCATTAGGCTTCTGAGCACCTTTTCGTCATCCGCCGCTGGTCCCATTGTACACACAATTTTCGTTTTCCGCATATAAAATCCCCTTTCGGCTTATAAAATCCCAAAAAAAGGGCAGGCTAACACCCGCCCCCAAACTCAAACTCTCAGTTTTTTCGAAAGCTCGATCAACGATTGCGGGATTTCCTTCTTCATCGCCAAGCCCTCTTCAATATCTACGTCAATGACCCTGCTGTTCTGCATACATACGATCCTGTTGGACTTACCGGCCAAAAGCAGCTCTACCGCCGCAGCCCCCATCTCGCTGGCAATGACCCGGTCACGGACCGACGGGCTGCCGCCCCGCTGGACATGGCCAAGGATTGTAGCCCGGGACTCAATCCCCGTCTTTTCCTGGATTTCTTTTGCCATTTCGATTACGCCGCCGATGCCCTCGGCTACGATCACGATACTATGCTTTTTCCCTCTGGCTTTTCCTTCCAGGATCGGCCGGAGGACATCTTCATCAAAATCAAAGGGGACTTCCGGGATCAGCACGACCTCCGCACCGCAGGCAATACCGGCGTTGATGGCGATATAGCCAGCGTTCCTGCCCATAACTTCGATCACCGAGCACCGCTCATGGCTGGTACTAGTATCCCGGAGCTTATCTATGGCGTCCTTTACGGTATTCAGACAGGTGTCATAGCCAACAGTATATTCGCTGCAGGCAATATCATTGTCAATCGTCCCCGGTACAGCTACCGTAGGCAGACCTGCCCGAGACAAATCCCGAGCGCCACGGAAGGAACCGTCCCCGCCAATCACGATCAAGCCATCCAGGCCGAAAACCTTCGCGATCTCCACGCCTTTTTTTACGCCTGCTTCCTCCTTAAATTCAAGACAACGGGCCGTCTGCAGGATCGTGCCGCCCTTTTGCAGCGTTTCCGCCACCCCCCGGGCGTCAAACTCCTCCATATCGCCATTGATCAGACCATTATAGCCGCGCTTGATCCCCATCACCTTCAGGCCGTGATAAACCCCTGTCCGGACTACCGCCCGGATCGCTGCATTCATCCCCGGCGCGTCGCCGCCGCTGGTCAGTACGCCGATTGTCTGAATTTTCTTTTCCATATTGATCGTTCCCTTCTGTTTGTTATTCTCAAAAATCCCCGTCAAACATCAGCGCGTGGGCCGCCGATATTTCCGCCGCCGGAACAAGCACCTCATAGCTCTCTCCATTTTCTGCCTGTCCGTCTGTCAATAAGCGTACGCGCGCGAGAATTTGATTTTCCTCCAGGCATACCCGCAGTGCCTCCGCCTCCGCCGGCTTCTGGGCAACATAAATTACCGTCCACATACCGCTCCCCTCAATTACAGACCAGCTTCCACTTCGCCATGCTTGGTATAGATCTTCGCGCTGCCCTTTACCTTGATGGCTGATGTTGTTTCTGTGAACTGCGCGATATAAACCTCGCCCTTGTCCAGCTTTTCGGTATGATGAAACCGCGTGTTGGAGCCCCGGGTCAGCCCCATAATACTGACACCGTCCTCTAACGCCCGGATCACCACATAATCATTCAGGATATCCGCCGTTTTTTCCTCCATGATCCGTTTAAACATTCCCTTCCAAAATTTCTCATAGTATTTCTTCGTATATTGTATAATATACTGCTAAAAAATGCAATACGCAATTTGATAAATTTGCGTGATTTTTACCATAATTTTATGACAATATGACTGAATCGGCGCCAAAGCGCTGACTAAGCTCTGCCATAGCTTCTGCTGAAACCTCTACCCACAGCTGCTCCGGAGCCATAAGGCGTTCTTTTGTGTCCCGGAAGCAAATGCATACCGGGGTATTGCCCGGATATCGGGACAAAACGTCCATCACCTGCTTTAGGCCTACCTGATTCCGCATTTCTAAGCGGATATACAGTATCTTCTTTTTTTGTGTCCCTATTAAGTCAAACAGCTCCGCTTTTTCCAGCAGGTACTTCGGCTCCTCATCCTCCCGGATACTGACCCGTCCTTCCATAATCAGTACATTTCCCTCCTGGAGAACAGACGCATACTGGGACAACACTTTAGGAAACACCAGTACCTCGATACTGCCGTAGAGATCCTCTACCTTCAGGAACGCCATTTGTGCATTGTTTTTGGTGGTTTTGTTTTTCCGAGACTCTACAATACCGCACAGCTTGACTATCTCTCCGTCGGCCACGCCGCCGTCGACCATCTTGAAGTTCCCATCCTCGTCTTTTTCCACAGAAGACAGGATCATGCCGATATGATAGCGGGTCACCTGCCGGACCTGGTCGGCGTATTCCTCCATAGGATGGCCGGACAGATACATACCGATGGTCTGCTTCTCCATTTGCAGCAGTTTTTTCTTGTCAAACTCCGGAATATCCGGCAGTGTCATTTCCGCTTGCTCCTCCGCCTCGTCAAACAGGGTAAGCTGCCCCGCAATCCGTTCCTTCCGGGAGCTGACCTCTCCGGCCAGAACATCCTCATACACCCGCATCAGCTGGGAACGCCTGACCCCTAAAGAGTCAAACGCGCCGCACATGATCAGCCCTTCTACAGCCCGTTTATTCATATCCTTATCCACCATCCGGGCCGCGAAATCAGAAAAACTTTTAAATGGCCCGTGCGCTTCCCGTTCCTCTACCAGCCGCTGGATAAAGGCTCTGCCTACGTTTTTTACAGCGGACAGTCCAAACCGGATGTTGTTTCCTTCTACCGTAAAGGTATCCGCGCTTTTGTTGATGTCCGGGGGAAGCTTGCCAATCCCCATTTCCCGGCAGTTGAGCAGATATTCATTAACCTTGTCCGTATCCTCCACGCTGGAAATCAGCGCCGCCATATACTCTACCGGATAAAAAGTTTTTAAGTAGGCGGTCTGGTAGGTAATATAGGCGTAGGCCGCGGCGTGGGATTTGTTGAACGCGTATTTGGCAAAATCATACATTTCATCAAAAATCGCCGATGCCGTGTTTTCATCAATTCCCCGGTTGATACAGCCGTCGATCAGCTGATTCCCCGCCTCGTCCTGCTTTCCGTAAATAAAATTGTGCCGCTCAATCTCCATCTGGGCCGTCTTCTTTTTACTGATAACCCGGCGGAGCAGATCCGCCTCCCCTAAGGAATAGCCGGCCATAACCTGCACAATTTCCATGACCTGTTCCTGGTAGACCATGCAGCCATAGGTAACATCCAGTATTTTTTCCAGAAGCGGGTGCATATATGTAACCTGATCCGGATGATTTTTATTGTAGATATACCGAGGGATGGAGTCCATGGGGCCCGGCCGGTACAGGGAAATCCCCGCGATAATATCCTCCAGGGACGTGGGCCGAAGCTCCTGCATAAAGGACTTCATGCCCGCGCTTTCGATCTGGAACACACCATCCGTATTGCCGGTGGAAATGTTTTCGTAAACCGCGGGAATGTCGTAATCCAGCTTGGACATATCAATCTTTTCTCCCCGGGTTTTTTCAATAATTTTTACGGCGTTTTCAATAACCGTCAGGTTCCGGAGCCCCAGGAAGTCCATTTTCAAAAGGCCCAGCCCCTCTACGGTATCTTTAACAAACTGGGTGGTGATTACGTCGTCGTTGGTTTGCAGGGGAATGTATTCCACAATAGGGTCCTGGGTGATCACGACCCCTGCCGCATGGGTCCCCGTATGGCGCGGGAGCCCCTCCAGCGCCTGGGCCATATCCACCAGCTTTTTGATCTGCGGATCGGACTGATATAAGTTCCGCAGCTCCGTACTAATATCTAAAGCCTTTTCAATCGTCATTTTCGGATCAAAGGGCACCAGCTTCGCGACCCTGTCCACATCTGCATAGGGAATGTTCATAGCCCGGCCTACATCCCGGATGGCCAGCTTAGGCTTTAGGGTACCGAAGGTAATGATCTGGGAAACATGATCCGCCCCATATTTTTCGATTACGTAGTCAATTACCTTCTGCCGTCCCTCCGGTGCGAAGTCAATATCGATATCCGGCATACTCACCCGCTCCGGGTTCAAAAACCGTTCAAAAATCAAGTTATACCGGATCGGATCAATATCCGTGATCTCCAGGGAATACGCCACGATGCTGCCGGCGGCCGAGCCCCGGCCTGGGCCCACCATGACGTCATGGCTTTTGGCAAAATGAATAAAATCCCATACGATCAGGAAATAGTCCACAAACCCCATACTATCGATTACCGACAGTTCATAGTCCAGCCGCTCCCGCAGCGCTTGGGGGACAGGCTGGTACCGCCTTTCCAGGCCGGCATAGCAAAGCTCCCGCAAATACCCAACGGCTGTTTTCCCGGCGGGCACGTCAAAGGAAGGCAGATGCCGGCTGTTAAAGTCAAATTCTACTTTACACCGCTGGGCGATCTTCACCGTATTCTCCAGCGCCTCCGGAATGTATCCGAACAGCGCCTCCATCTCTGCCGGGGATTTCAAATAGAATTCGTCTGTTTCAAACCGCATCCGGTCGGGGTCATCTACGGTTTTCCCCATCTGGATACACATCAAAATATCCTGAGCCTCCGCGTCGGACTGTTCCACATAATGGACGTCGTTAGTCGCCACAACGCCCACACCCAACTCCCGGGCCAGCCGGATCAGCTGCGGGTTCGTGGCTTTCTGCTCCTGCAGGCCGTGATCCTGGATCTCAATAAAGTAATTTTCCCTGCCTACCAAATCAATATATTTTTGCGCCGTTTTTTTTGCCCCCTCGTAATCCCCGTTCAGGAGGGCTTTGGGCAACTCGCCGGCCAGGCAGGCCGACAGGATAATCAGGCCCTCGGCGTGGGCTGCCAACAGTTCAAAATCAATTCTGGGCTTATAATAAAACCCTTCTATAAATCCCTGGGAAACAATTTTGATCAGATTTTTATAACCGGTCTGGTTTTCCGCCAGCAAGATCAAATGGCTGTATTTAGCGTCGTATTCATAGGTTTTGTCAAACCGGGTCCGGGGCGCCATATACACCTCGCACCCAATCACCGGCTTCAGGCCTTGGGCCAGCGCCTCCTGATAAAAATCCACCACGCCGTACATAGCCCCGTGATCCGTAATCGCAATATATTCCATTCCCAGCTCTTTCGCCCGGGCGATCAGCTTGGGAATCGACGCCGCACCGTCCAATAGGCTGTATTCCGTATGGGTATGTAAATGCGCAAACGGCCGCATATTCCCACGCTCCTCTATCGAATCAGAATAGAATAATTATATCATTTTTCCCTGCCAGTGTCAATCCGCAGGACCGACAGAGTACAAAAAACCGCTGCCGGCTATTTGCCGGCAGCGGTTTTTAATAGACTGTCCTATACATTTTATGCCCGCGGATGGGCTTTTGCATAAACATCCTTCAGCTTACTTTTCATCAAATGGGAATATACCTGGGTGCTGGATATATCCGCATGTCCCAGCATTTCCTGGATGGATTTTAAATCCGCCCCGTTTTCTAACAGATGGGCTGCAAAAGAATGCCGCAGGGTATGGGGCGTAATATCGGTGGTGATATTCGCCTGCTTCTGATACTGCTTGATGATTTTCCAGAAGCCCTGCCGAGAAAGCCGCACACCGTTACAATTGACAAATAACGCGGTTTCCGTTTCATCCTTCACCATTTCTCCCCTGGCCGTTTCTATGTACCGCTTCAGGGCTTCTCTGGCGAGATGCCCCATCGGGATAATCCGCTCCTTATTATGGCTTTCGCATCGAACAAACCCTACGCTCAGGTTCACATCCGTGACCTCCAGGCTGATCAGCTCCGATACCCGAATTCCTGTGGCGTACAAAAGCTCCAGCATGGCTTTGTCCCGGCAGCCCTTAGCGTCTGTACATTTCGGCTGCTCCATGAGCCGCTCCACCTCAGAGGTGGTCAGAATCTGCGGCAGCTTTTTTTCCACATGGGGCGTCTCCAGGTTCAGGGTCGGGTCTTTCATGTTTACGCCCCGCTCCCCTATAAAGGTATAAAAGGACCGCAGGGACGCCAGCGTCCTGGATACCGTAGACGACGCCTTACCCTGGTTTTGCAGGTTTAAAAGATAGGTCAGTACCGTGGTTTTTGTTGTTTTCGTGATGTCGGTGATCCCGTGCCTGTCAAGATATGTAATATATTGGGATACATCGCGCTTGTACGATTGGATCGTATTCGGGGCCTTATGCCTGTCGTTGGTCATGAAATAAGCAAAATCTTCAACTATTTCCTGCATAAGCGCCATTCCCCCCCTTTTTTTCGTCTCATTTTCTAATTATATCACAAATTTTTGATTTGTATAGACTTTTTATTAAATATTTACAAATAATTTATTCTATTTCTGCAAACTTCTGCTAAATAGCGACAATATTCTTAGCTATCATCTTCATAAATATTGTAGTTAAGTATCCATCCGAAAAAGCACAAATACAAAATATTGTGATGCATAAAGCGGACGCCATCAAATATCCAGGCCACTTATGTTCCTCCCGTTTTTCCCGTTCCCCCGCAAAGCTGGCTGCAAAGACAGCGTATAAAATCATCACAGGCAGAAACAGCAGTGTTGCCGGCAGGCTACATAGGTTCACCAGAAGCCCCTTTGCCCCATAGTATTTGACTAATGCGGCCGTCGTAAAACCGGACACAAAACCCTTGGCCGCCACACCGCCTACGGCCAGCACCGGGCCGAACCGGAAACAGCCGCCGATAAACAATACGAGAAAAAGCCGGAGATTGTCCAAAAGGGCGCTTTTAAAAATTTCAAATTTGTTGTTCTGCTCCGGCAGGGTCTGGAAGAAACCGTTTAAATAACTGCTAAGCACCTGATCTGTCTCTGTTCCCGCCCGGGCGGAATACAACGCCCCAATCGACACACTGGCGATCAATACCAGCAGCATTCCCCAGAGCCATGCTTTTTTTAACCGAAATCCGTGAATCACAATCAAAAACCCTCCTATGTAATAGTACTTTATTCCTATTCATACAGGAGGGCTTTCATGCCTGTTTTTTAATATTTTCTATCTAAAAACTTCTGCAAACGCTCTAAGCCTTCTACAATATTATCCATGCTGGTAGCGTATGACCAACGGACGTAGCCTTCGGCCCCAAAACCGGATCCGGGCACAACCGCCACCTTGGCTACGTCTAAAAACACCTCTGCGAAATCATCTGAGGTTTTGATGACCCTGCCGTAATATTCCTCGCCAATCAGCTTGGAAATGTTCATCATGATGTAAAAAGCGCCGTGGGGCTCCTTACAGGATACCTTTTCCATGGAATTGATATAGTGCACCATGAAATCCCGCCGCTTCATAAAGTGCCGCCGCATCCGTTCCGCTTCCTCGTTGCCTCCGGTCAGCGCGGCCACAGCCGCTTCCTGCGCGATAGAATTCGGGTTCGACGACGCATGGGACTGGATATTGGCCATGGCCTTGGCAACCGGGCTGCTGGCCGCCGCATATCCGATCCGCCAGCCGGTCATGGCGTAGGTCTTCGATACACCATTGATTACAATGGTCAGCTCCTTAATCTTCTCGTTGAAAGAAGCAATGCTGACATGCTTGCCCTCATAAATCAGATGTTCATAAATTTCGTCAGAAACAACATAAATATTTTTCTCCACGGCTAGGTCCGCAATCTGCCGGAGCTCTGCCTCTGTATAGACCATCCCTGTAGGATTGCTGGGGCTGTTCAATACGATTGCCCGGGTTTTATCCGTAATAGCCGCCCGCAGCTTTTCAGCAGTAACCTTAAAATCCTCTTCCTCCGAGCTATGCACAAAAACAGGTACGCCGCCTGCGATCTTAACCATCTCCGGATAGCTTACCCAATAGGGAACGGGGATGATCACCTCGTCGCCGGGATTGCAGATCGCCATAAAGGCGTTCACCAGGGAATGCTTGGCGCCGTTGGATACGACAATATCTGACGGCTGATACTCTAAGCCGTTTTCCCGCTTAAATTTATCTGCCACCGCCTTCCGCAGGGCCAGTGTGCCGGCCGCCGGCGTATATTTCGTTTTCCCCGCGTTAATGGCGGCAATCGCCGCGTCTTTGATATGCTGCGGCGTGTCAAAATCCGGCTCCCCCGCCCCAAAGCCAACTACGTCCTCGCCGTTGGCTTTCATTTCCTTAAACTTCGCGTCGATCAGCAGCGTTGGGGATGAACTAATCCCGCTTGCCATTTCAGAAATCATGAATTTGTTCCTCCTAGTCTATAATTGCATGATTAAACTATGCAATTATTCATTTTAAATCAAAATACAATCTAATTTTACAACTTTTTGAATGAAATTACAAGAGATATTTCAAAATATTTCATAAATTTATAAACAAATCTCCAAAACCCTTTCAAAATTTTTATATGCAATTTTTTCTAATAGCTGGTCTGGGTACCCTATCTGGGCCAAGGCGTCAAAAATCTTTTCCAAATCCTCCACCCCTCGGATCCCCACCGGCAACGCGTCCACGCCGTCAAAATCGGCGCCAATCCCAACGGAGTCTTCGCCGCCCAACGCCATAAAATGCTCAATATGCCGGATAATATCGGTGATGTTTGCAGGGCCATCCTGTCGCAGGAATACCGGATACAGGTTGATCCCCACACAGCCGCCGGTTTCCCGGATTTTTAAAAACTGCGCGTCCGTCAGGTTTCTGGGATGGGCACACACCGCCCGAGCGTTGGAATGGGTCGCAATGATCGGTTTTTTATACACTGCGGCCAAATCCCAAAAGGATCGGTCGTTGAAGTGCGAAACATCCGCCATAATCCCCAGCCTTTCCATTTCCGCCAGCGCCTGCCGGCCAAAGGCTGTCAGTCCCCGGGCCGGATCCGGCTCCAGCACACCGGCGGCCAGATGGTTGGAATAGTTCCAGGTCAGGGCAATACACCGTACACCCAGTCCGTATAATATCCGCAGTGCGGCCATGCTTTCAATGGGTTCTCCCCCTTCCAGGCTGAGAACCGCTGCGGTCTTTCCCTGCTGCCGGCATTCTTCTATTTCCGCATAGCGCCGGCAGAGGGCCGCCTTATCTGAATTCCGCTCCATTTCCCGGTACAGCCTATCAACCACAGCCAGGCAATGGGAAAGGGCCCCTGCCCGATAGACTGGATCTGAAAAGCAGGCGAAAAACTGGGTATACTGCGGATAGTTTTCCAACCGCTCCAGGTCAATATGCATATCGTTTTTCCGCAAGGATTTGTTCTTGCTCAATACCTCGCTGATTGTATCGCAGTGGGTATCAATAATGGGAAACCGCATACCGTTCTCCTTTCAGTCCTGAACCGCAAACGCGTTCTCTATATAGTGAATCCTCTCCAGCACGGGACTTTCCCCCGTCAGCCGGTAAAATACCTCCGCCACGTCAAACCTGGCTGCCCGGTCGCTTTGGCCCAAGTATTCCAGTGCGGTTTTAATGAGCCTTTCCTGTTTCCTTTTGTCCACATATTCCCCCGGCGTACCAAACCGCGCGCTCCGCCGGGTCTTGACCTCTACAAATACAAGATATTCGCCGGTTTCTCCGATCAGATCGATTTCCCCATACCGGCTGTGATAATTCCGGGCAACAATCCGCATCCCCCGCTCCCGCAGATACTGGCAAACCGCGTCCTCACCCCAATTTCCAATTTCTTTTTTCTCCATATTATTTCTCCAAAAGTTTTTTTAGAAAGGTTTGCCGATGAATTGGGCAGGGACCATGGGCCAATATTGCCTGCGTATGGGCTTTCGTCCCGTAGCCCTTGTGCTGTTCAAAGCCGTACGCCGGATACAGCGCCGCCATTTTGTCCATGTACCGGTCCCGGGAAACCTTAGCCAGGATCGACGCGGCGGCAATGCTCATAGATTTCGCGTCCCCTTTCACGATCGTCTTATGGGGAATTGTCATGCCCCGGATCTGGTTCCCGTCGATCAGGACAAAATCAGGCCGCGCTCCCAGCTGCCCTACGGCACCGTTCATGGCCTGGAACGTGGCGTTTAGGATATTGATTTCATCAATGGTCTTTTCATCTACGCTGTAAACAGCATATGCCGCCGCCCTTTCGGTTATGACATCAAACAAAGCTTCCCGCTTTTTTCCCGAAAGCTTTTTGGAGTCGTCTATTCCGGGAATCATCAGGTTTTCCGGCAGGACCACCGCCGCCGCGAACACCGGCCCGGCCAGCGGCCCCCGGCCTGCCTCGTCCACCCCGGCGATCTGCCGGTATCCTTTCGCCCGGTATTCATTTTCATATTCCAGCATAGCAAGCAGCCGCTGCTGTTCTTCTTCCGGTGTACGTTTTGCCATCATTTTCATCCTTTTTTAAAAAAATATTGAAATCATTATATCATTTTTTTCTAAAATATGCTATACTATAGATAAATTTAATTTGGAGTTGATCCTATGGAATATAAACGGGAAATTGACGATATGGTGATGATACAATATATTATCCTGTTCACCCTGGCCACAGCAGACCGCTATGTGACCCACAATCAGCTGACCAATATCGTTTTAGAGCATTGCAATATTAACTTTGCGGCTTTCCAGATCGCATTGGATAATTTAGAAAAGATCGGCCATATCCGCCTGTTTCGGCCGGACGAAAAGACGGTAATCTGCGAGCTGCTTCCTAAAGGACGGGAAGCCAATGCTTTTTTTCATGTCAATATTCCTATTTATATCCGGGAACCGATCCAGCAGTCCATTCTCCCCTTTTTCCAGGCGGAAGCGCTGAAAAAAAGCGTCCAGGCTGAAATCATTCCCCTGAACGAATCGGAATTCAGCATTGCCTGCAAGGTTCTTGACGGCAATACGCCGCTGATGGAGTTAACCTTTTACGCCGGCACTCGGGCTATGGCCGCACGGATGGCGCGGCATTTCAAAAATAGCCCAGACCAGGTTTACAGCGCGGTATTGAAAGCCCTGACGCCGCCGGAGCCCGCGGAATAGAAAAAAAGCTGTCCATCGGGGCGGCACGCATAAAACAGCATAAGAATGTTTTCAGGAAACGGCGTAGCTTCGGCTATGCCGTTTCTCCGTTTTGCAGGTCAATCAGTAAAGACGCGGGGAGTATTCCTACAAGGTCATAGGAAATGTCAATCTGTTGTTCCCGATAACCCTTCGACTTGTCCGGCGCGTGAACATATACCGCCTTTACCATGTCGTTTAGGATAGTGGGTGTCAGCTCGTTCAAGTCGAGATACTTCCGCACCTTGCAGATAAACCTGTCGATATTCTCTGCCTGTTCCTCTTGTTCTGTAATTTCTTCATTCAACCGCAACAGCTTTTCCCGCAGTTCTTTCTGCTCCTGCTCGTAGTCGTCAGAGAGCATTTGAAATCTGCTGTCAGATAGTTTTCCGCCTACGTTGTCCTCATAAATACGCTTGAATAGTCGGTCAAGTTCTTCTATCCGTCGTTCTGCCTGCGTCAGTTGCCGACGCTTCGCCGCGAGTTCTCTTTTTGCTTCGGCTTTCTGCTTCGCACCCATAGCCTTGCGGAATTGTTCTTCATGGTTCGCAACACAGGCAATCGTCATTCTCATGTGGGCGAGTACGCCCCGTTCCAAGACAACGGCGCGGATAAAATGCGTCGCGCAAACCTCTTTCCCTTTGAGCCTTGAAGTAGAGCAGACAAAGTGGTCTTGCCTTGCTTCAAAGTTCCTGCTTGTGCAGTAATACAGCTTTTCACCGCAATCGGCGCAGCGCACAATGCCGGAAAACATATTTGTCTTTCCTGTCCTCGTCGGGCGGCGTTTGTTCTTCCGCAATTCCTGCACCCGCGCCCATGTGTCAGCGTCAATGATTGCTTCGTGGGTATTTTCAAACACAAGCCATTTTTCTTCGGGATTATTGCAGGTCTTTTTGCTCTTGTAGGACTGCTTGTAGGTTTTGAAGTTTACTGTATGCCCTTGATATTCCGGACGCTCCAAAATGTCGGCTATTGTATCGCCCGTCCAGTTAAAGGGATTATCCGGCGGCGCGTTCCTTGTCGCCCTGCCTGTCTGCTGAAAATGGATTGTCGGCGTTATGACTTTATCATCTTTCAGAATACGGGCAATCTGCGACGGCCCGTAACCGTCCAGACAAAGGGCGAATATCCGCTTGACAACTTCGGCAGCTTCGGGGTCGATAATCCACCGCTTTTTGTTTTCCGGGTCTTTCCTGTAGCCGTATGGCGGGTTGGTGCAGAGGTGTTCCCCCGCTTCGCCTTTTGACTTCATCACCGCGCGTATCTTCTTGCTGGTGTCTTTCGCATACCACTCGTTGATGATATTGAGAAAGGGGGTAAAGTCGCTGTCCTGCTGGTTTGCGCTGTCTATGCCGTTGTTAATAGCTATAAAACGCACGCCCTTTTCCACGAACAGGACTTCGGTATAAAATCCCACTTTCAGATAATCACGCCCAAGCCGCGACATATCCTTGACGATCAAGGTGGACACTTCGCCGTTTTCGATTTTTTCCAAAAGTTCGCTCCAACTTGGACGGTTGAAGTTTGTCCCGGAATATCCATCGTCCACGAAAAACAATGGATTTGAAAAATGATTTTCCTTTGCGTACTTACTTAAAATCGCCTTTTGAGATGGAATTTGTCAAGGGGCTTTTCTGCAAAACACAATGTTTC
>CBCTZG010000061.1:0-16590 GCA_965151315.1 uncultured Clostridia bacterium | reverse complement strand
TTGAAAGAAAAACTGAGAAAATTAAAGAAAAACTAAGATTATATAGGGAGGTGATCGCAATAGACCCGGCAACAGCAAAAGCCATCCTTCAGGTAGTCATTACCGTATTAAAGGATGAAGAAACAAGAAAGCGCGTACTCGCTATTGTGCTTGCACCGGTCATTACAGTGGTAATGATCTTGTCGTTTGCATTTTACATACTGACAAACCCGATAGAATTTTTAGGCGGCTTATTTCAAAACGATACGCACACGGCATATGCACAGGCTTTGCAGGATGAGTATGGATATATAGGCAGCGACGCGGTAATAGATATCAGCGGCGACTATACAGCAAGTGAAGTGCCGCTTTTCCTGCAATGGGATAAACGCTGGGGCAATTTTGCTTATGGCAGAAGCGGGACAATCGCGTCAAGCGGCTGCGGACCAACCTCTTTGGCAATGGTGACGGTGGCTCTAACGGGGAATACGTCTGTTAACCCGAAAGTTATGGCGGAATGGAGCGCGGCAAATGGATATCGGGTTGAAGGCGTTGGAACCTCATGGGGGCTGTTTGCAGCCGGAGCAAGGCATTGGGGGTTCCAATGTGAGGAATTGTCCGTCAGCAGTGCACAGATTGCAGGGAAACTGCGGGAAGGCAAGATTTTAATTATGAGTATGGGGCCGGGGCATTTTACAAGCGCCGGCCACTTTATTGTCCTGCGCGGGATAACGGAAAGCGGAAATATTTTAGTCAACGACCCAAACAGCCGCGAGCGAAGCCAGCAGGAATGGAATGTATCAGTTTTTGTAAACGAGGGAAAAGGCGCATGGGCGTTTTGGAAGTGAGGGAAAAATGAACCGGAAACAAAATGTAATTGAAATTTGTATTTACGTTGTCATCATCCTGCTCCTTATTTTCGGTGTTGGCAGGCTGAAACAGGATAAGCCGCAGGAAACGGCTGTACCGGCGGTAGAAACGCCGCAGGAGGTGGAGCGTGTGCAATGAATGAAAATGAAGCGGAATCGAATATAAGATTTTGGCGGGAAGGAGGAATTTATGGTCTATTACATCACAGCCCCGGAACATGTCAGCCTGATGAAAGAGATTTGCGAAGAACGAAAGTTACATTTTGAATTTGTGACGAATATCAAAGACATCAGGCTGTTTGTGAATACGGAAATTAAAAAGCTGGAACATATAAAATTCTTTGTGATTGACCTTGCCTGTCTGGACAATACGGATAAAGAGATTTACGACAGTATATGCGGTATGCGTTATATGACGGCGGCAAAAATCATTGTGGCTGCCTTGGATGGGAAGGTAAGCGAAAGCTTAGTCAATGCGCTGCGCGAAAGAGCCGTATGCCGTGTGGTCTTATCACCGGATACGGAGCAGGCCCGGAAAGAGATAGAAACCTGCCTGTCGGGGGAAGAACAGGAAAGCGTATCAAGACAGCCTGCGGCTGTATTTGCACCAAACAATTTTTCCC
This sequence comes from uncultured Clostridia bacterium, assembly GCA_965151315.1. Taxonomy (GTDB): domain Bacteria; phylum Bacillota; class Clostridia; order UBA1381; family UBA1381; genus Avimonoglobus. The sequence continues at coordinate 15,119 of CBCTZG010000061.1, read as the reverse complement.
CGGCAGAAAAACCGGCAGAACCAAAGCCAGCGCCGCCCCGCGCTAAAATAGAAATCCCGGCAGCTTCTAAAGCAATGGTAACAATCGGTGTTTGCGGGATAGAGCCGCATGTGGGGACAACCCATCATGCAATGGCGATTACGGCGTTTCTGACAAAGCAGCAGAAAAAAGCCTGCTATCTGGAAAGCAATATCCACGGCGATGTCCAGAAAATGCTGGATATATATGCCGGAAGCCAGAAATCACTGCGGGAAGATGGGAGTATTGCATGGAAAGGTATTACAGTTTATCACAATTATTCTTTTTTAGATGTTTTGGGGAAAGGGTATCAGTTTTATGTGTACGATTATGGTGCTTGCCGGGAAGTTACGTCACAGGAGTTTGCCGCAAATGATGTAAAGATTCTGGTTTCCGGCGGCAAGCCATGGGAGTTTTACAATTACAACCATGTGATAAACAGTCTTGGGATCATCCCTGAGTTGTATACCATTATGAATTTCTCTGTCCCGAAACAGCGGACGATGCTTTATCTGGATGAATACAAAGCGCAGACCTATTATGCAGAGTATGCGCCGGATATATTGGAGGATACGGCAAATTACGGGATTTATGCAAGTATCCTGTCAGGATATATCACGGGACGGGTGGATCAGGCAGAGTCCGGCTTTTCCAAAGTAAGAAAGAAGCTTTTGGGAGGTTTTCAAAAATGATAAAGTATATCAAAAACCGGTATGTCATATTTGCCCTGTGTTTGATTGTTTCGGGGATCATCGCCTTTGCCGTTGTACCGCAAAGCAACCGTGGTATGGCGGAACTGGTTGATGTGGTAAAGGTAACAAGGCAGATTGAGAAGAACACAGAGATTACAGAGGACATGCTGGAAATACAGCAGATACCGAGACAGGCGGTAACAGATAATACCATAACGGACAAAAGCCAGATTATCGGGAAAATTGCAGCCGTTCCGCTTTTGCCGGAGGATAATTTGGTGATGCAGAAATTTATGGATGCAGGGTCTGCTTCGGAGCAGGCGTTCTATGGGATGGACGGTACACAACGGCTTGCCGTATCTGTTACGGTCAGCAGCCTGGCCGCCAGCGTGTCAGGCAAGATTTTACCCGGAGATGTGGTGTCGGTCTACGGGTTTCTAAAGGAAGAAAAGACGATTGCAGAATATCCCGATTTGCAGTATGTTGAGGTGCTTGGTGTGTCCAACAGCAACGCGGAGGAATTATCTGCCCGGACGCCGGATGATGAAACCGATGCAGCCGACAGCCTGATCCCGGCAACGGTTACTTTAGCTGTCAACCAAAATCAGGCGCGGGAACTCGTTATTTTGGAAAACACGGGCAGTATCCATATCGTATTTGCAGGGAGAGGTGAAACAAGCCGAAATCTAATACAATATTGAGTTAAGGACGGCGGCCGCCGTCCTTATTTTACGAGGTGAAGGCTTTTGAAATTTATTGATTTTTTCGCAGGGATCGGCTGTTTTTCGCTTGCCTTAAAAAAGGCGGGCTTTGAATTGGCTGGGTTTTGCGAAATAGACCGTTTTGCAGTGAAAAGTTTTTATGCAATCCATCATATTCAGGAAGGCGAGGTTTGGTATGCAAATGACATCAGAACAGTTCAACCCGAAGATATTCCCCGGTCTGACATCTGGACAGCGGGATTCCCTTGTCAGGATATTTCTGTCAGCAACAGCAAAGGAAAAGGGATTAACGGAGCACGAAGCGGTTTGTTTTTTGAATTTGTTAGGCTGCTCCAGGGCAAGGCTCCCAACGATCGCCCTAGATGGCTTATCATTGAAAATGTTAAAAATCTCCTATCCGTTAATGGCGGATGGGATTTTGCCGCAGTTTTATATCCGCTGGCCGCACTCGGCTACGATATTGAGTACGGACTTCTTAATTCAAAATTCTTTGGCGTGCCGCAGAACAGAGAACGGGTTTTCATTGTCGCTCGAAGATATACTGGAAAACGAAGTGGACGAAAAATATTTCCTGTCGCCGCAGCAGACGGACAAACTCTTATCCGGCTTATAGACGGCAAACAGGGAGAGCGTGTGTATTCCCCAAAAGGGATTGCCGCCACGCTGACGGCGAACAGCGGCGGTTTTGCCGGGCGGACAGGATTGTATTTGACAAATTACAGTTTTATAGATTTGAATAAAAAGAGTGTACTTACTAATATATCAAGATGTGTAAAAGCAAAAATCAATGCTGGAGTAACAAACCGTGCAGGAAATAATTCCGGTGTATTATGTGTTTGCGTCAAAGCTATTTTAACCCCTGATCGGGAAACAATCCGGCAAAATGGGCGCAGGATAAAAGAGGCGGGGGAACCGATGTTTTGCCTGACCACACAAGACAGGCACGGCATTGTAATCTGTAGCTGCGGGGAGTGTATGTTCAATATGGATATGGACACGTTCCAAAGCTGCATCAGAATCCGGAAGCTGACGCCGCGGGAGGCTTGGCGGCTGCAGGCAATCGAGGATCAGTATTTTGACAGGGCTGCGGCGGTATGTTCAGACGCGCAGTTATACAAACAGGCGGGAAACAGCGTGACCGTGTCGGTAGTATATGCGATTGCTGAAAAAATAAAGGAATATATGGATGCAGAAGCTGGTGAGAACGGATGAAATTTGAGTGCATTTACGCCGATCCTCCATGGCATTACAAGGTCTATTCCAAAAAGGGCCAGGGGCGGAGTGCGGAGAACCATTACCGGACAATGAGCAAGGAGGAAATCTTTTCATTGCCCGTTGCAGATATTGCCGCCGACAATTGTATTTTGTTTTTATGGGTTACATTCCCTTGTCTGCTGGAAGGGCTTGAAACCATCCGGTGCTGGGGATTTCAATATAAGACGCTGGGCTTTTGCTGGGTAAAACGGTGCAGAAAGCAAACGGATAAATGGTTTTGGGGGCTGGGCTTTTGGACAAGGGCCAATCCGGAACTTTGTATCATAGCGACCAAAGGTCGGCCGAAACGTGTATCGAAGGGCGTTCATTCCATTGTGGATACGCCGATAGAGCAGCACAGCAAAAAGCCGGACATTGTACGGAAACGGATAGAGGAATTGGTTGGCGATATTACAAAGATTGAACTGTTTGCACGGACAGAATATCCCGGCTGGATGTGCCTTGGAGACGAGATAGACGGTATGGATATCCGGGACAGTTTAAAAAAGATAGCAATGTTATAACCTTATTCCAATTTGGAACAAGGGCAGGAAGGAGTGTTGTAATGGGAAAAATAATTGCAGTATGCGGCGGCCATGGCTGCGGCAAAACAACGGCTGCCGCCAATCTTGGATATATCCTTGCGCAGGATAACCTGGCCGGTATTTTGTCCACCAACATGATGTGCGGTATCGTACAGCATTTGTGTAATACCGCGGTAGATGAACAGCATGGGCTGTATGAAATTGCAATGTCAAGGTATGACAGCGCAAAAGCGTCTGTCCCATGCCCAAGTCAGAAAAACCTGTTTTTGCTGTCGCTTGCAGACGGCCATAACTGTTTGACGCTTGCCGATGAGGAAAACGGTATGGACGGTGAACGGGCAAAGGAAGTGTTGACAGAACTAAAAGGCGTGTTCCAATACCTGATTGTTGACTGTGAGCCGGAAGTAAACAACCCGCTTTCGGTTTACAGTATCATTTATGCCGATCTGGTAATCAATCTGATCAAGCCCACTGTACCTGGGATTGCGTTTCACCAAAGCTATCAGCCGCTGTTTACGGCTTTGAAGGTGTCGGATGAAAAAATCGTCCATATCGCAAACAACGATAAAAACTATGTGGGAATCAAAAACCTGGAAAGGGCTGCGGGAATTAAAATCTGGCTTGACATCCCCTATTATAAAAGTGTGGAAGAAGCAGAAAATACAGGCCGGCTTGCCTGCACAGTGAAAAACGGGTTTTTTTCTGATATTGGCCGGCTGGCCGGACTGGTAAAGGAGCGTGCGGCGGATGAGCAAATTTAACGTATACCAGGCCATTTATGAGGTGTCACAGCAGGAAAAGACAGACCGGCAGGAAGCGGGAACGGATGCAAAGCCGTATGCGGAGGTTTTGGAACTGGTACGGGCGGAAATCAGCAAAAACCATTCCGGCGAACTGGCAAGTGTCATTTCCGAGCCGCAAGGTGCAGCCTTGCTGAAGAACCTGCTTTCCAAATACATTTACCAGAAGCATTTGACTTGCAGGGAATATGACAGCCTGAACGAATTGGTGGATAAATGCTATGAGGATATGGCGGGCTTTGGCTTTTTGACAAAGTATCTTTATGATGACGCTGTGGAGGAAATCAACTGCAATGGCTGGGATGATATAGAAATTGTCACATACGGCGGCTGGAAAAAGATTCACGAGCATTTTTTATCACCGCTGCAATGTATCGACATGACAAAAAAGATGTGCCAGCTTGGAGGCGTGATTATTGACGGCTCCCAGCCAACACAGGATAGCTACATTACACAAGGCGTTAGAATATCCGCAATCATACCGCCCTGCGTTGACGATGAGGTTGGGGCGGTATTTTCTATCCGAAAGCAAAGGAAAAATACGATTACAAAGCAGCAGCTCATCAGTTGGGGAACGGCAACCGAGGAAGAACTGGACTTTTTAATTCTCTGCATTTCACATGGGGTCAGCGTGGGGATCGCTGGTTCTACAGGCAGTGGCAAAACAACCGATATTGGCTTTATTTTGCGCAACATCCCATTTGATAAAAGGATTTATAGCATTGAAGATTCACGAGAACTGGATTTACAGGTGCGGGATGATCATGGGCAAATTCTAAACCGCGTCATCCATACCAAAACAAGGCCATCTGAAAATCCCGGACAGAATATAACCGCCGACGTGCTTTTGAAAAAATCCCTGCGGTTTGACCCGCAGATCATTGTGCCTGCCGAAATGCGCGGCGAGGAAGCAATGACGGCACAGGAAGCCGGAAGGACCGGTCATACCATTATCACGTCCCTCCATGCGTCAACCGCAATGGCGGCATATACAAGGATTTTGACAATGTGTATGATGTCCGGGACAAGGCTTTCAGAAGAACTGATGTTAAAGCTGATTATTGAGGCGTACCCGGTTATGGCATTTAAGATGCAGCTGCCGGACAAATCCAGAAAGTACATGAAAATAATCGAGGCGGAAGATTACCGTGATGGTAAAATTGTTTACCGCACCTTATATAAGTATGTGGTGCAGGACCGGGTGTTAAGCAAAGACGGGAGCCGGATTGAAAAAATGATAGGGTATCATAAAAAGGCCGGCTATATCTCGCCGCGGCTTGCCAATATCCTGCTTGAAAACGGCGCAGATGTACAGACAATCCGGCGGTTTGCAGGCGCTGATTGGAACCCGGAGACGGATACGGAGGGGTGAGCGATGATTTACAGGGTAGTTATATTTATCCTGCTCAATATTGGGCTGCTGGTTATCATCAGACCCGCCAAAGGCCATACGTTCCTGCTGAAAAAACAAAGCCTTGCGCGGAACAAACGGACTGCCACTATTGCCAAACGGCAGCGGCTGACCGGGCGGAAACCAAACGTATTGGAACGGTTTAAGACGGTATCAGAGGAAATGCTGAAACACAGCCGGTCCGGTATGACTTTTTCAAAATATATCCGGGTTTCGCTGCTCTGCTCTCTTGCCGGTATCATGATTGGCCTGCTTCTGAACAACATCCTCTTGTCCGCCGTATTGGCTGCCGGTATGCTGTTTATACCGTTGGAGTACCTGATGATCCGGCAATCTTCTTATACGCAGATAATGAACGAACAGATGGAAACAGCCTTGTCCCTGATTACCAACAGCTATCTGCAATCCGGGGATATTACAAAGGCGGTCAGGGAAAACCTGCACCGGATAGAACAGCCGTTTTATAACCTGTTTGCGGAATTTATTGCAGAAAAGACATTCATTGACAGCAATATCAGCCGCAATATCCGTAAGCTGAAAAACAAGGTGGATAACAGCTTTTTTGCTGAATGGTGCGATACGCTGATTCTCTGCCAGCAAGACAGGGAACTGATGTATGTACTTCCGACGATTGTAGAAAAGATGTCGGATATCAAGCAGATGCAGGAAGAACTCAATACACAGATGTATAACATCTATAAAGACCATATCAGCGTGACGCTGGTGGTGGCGGCCAATATCCCACTAATGCGATTCCTTAATGCAGAATGGTATCGTCTGCTGACCGGAACGCTGGCCGGGCAGGTGATTGTGGCGCTGACCTTTGTGGTAATCTTTCTTGCGGCGGCATATGTGATTAAGGTGAATAAACCAGTATCCGTACTGTAGACAAAAGCAGGCAGCGTTGAGCATTATACTAATAAAGAGTGGCAGAGCACAAAGCTTAGTCAGGCGAACATATATATAACCGGATTACCGATCTGCTGACGAAGCTGGTATCCAAGCTGATACACCCGAATATGTAATTTGCGATACAAACTTCTAAAATAATGATTTTTATATACATCAATAACACAAACTTGATTTTTTGAAAAGTTTGTGTTATACTATGTATGAGGTGAGGCAATATGCTCAAGCAGGAAAGCAGATTAAAAAAGCGTGATTTATATCTCAACCGGCTGATTGCATTTCAGGATACGGAACCGGTAAAAGTAATAACGGGCATCAGGCGCTGCGGGAAATCAAGCCTTATGAAACTGATGATCCGGCACTTGAAAGAAACCGGGGTTACGGACAGCCAGATTGTTTATATGAATTTTGAATCTATGGATTTTCGCAATATGCTTGTAGATGAAGTGTATGGTTATGTAAAGGAACGCATGGCAGAAGGGAGGCGCACATACCTGTTTTTTGATGAAATCCAGAGGATTGAGAAATGGGAAGATGCGGTAAATGCGTTCCGGGTAGACTTTGACTGCGATATTTATATCACCGGCTCAAACGCATATCTCCTTTCATCGGAGTATGCCACGTATCTTGCAGGGCGATGTGTGGAAATAAAGATGCTGCCGCTGTCCTTTGCTGAGTTTATCGATTTTCATGGATATCGCATAAGCGAAACAAAAAGCCCTGACGGGAAGATGAAAAAAATGATTCTAAATTCTGACGGCGAACAGTTTGACGTGCAGGAACTGTTTCAAGCATACTTAAAATTTGGAGGTATGCCCGGTATTGCGGATGTGGGGCTGGATACGGACAAGGCGCTTACCTTGCTGGACGGGATTTATTCAACGGTTGTTGTCCGTGATATACTGGAACGGGAAAAAAGGCGGGGGAAAAGGCAAATTACAGATTCCGACCTGCTGCGTAAAATTATCATGTTTTTGGCGGATAATATCGGGAATAATACGTCTGTTACGTCCATTGGCAATACGCTTGTAAATGAAAAGCTGATTGATGTAAAGAAACGCAAAGGGAAGCCCGCCGTACAGACGCTTCAGACCTATATTGGGGCGTTGTTGGAATCCTATGTGTTTTATGAAATCAAGCGGTTTGATATAAAGGGAAAAGGGTATTTGCGGACGCTTGGAAAATATTATATTGTGGACATTGGCCTTAGGAATTATCTGCTGGGGTTCCGCGATATGGATACCGGCCATTGCATAGAAAATATCGTATATTTTGAACTGTTAAGGCGTGGATATGATGTTGCCGTCGGGAAAATTGATGAAAAGGAAATCGATTTTATTGCATCCAATGCAGATGAAAAGAGATATATACAGGTTACTGAGTCAATGAACGATCCGAATACGCGGGAACGGGAACTTGCGCCTTTGCGGAAAGTACGGGACAATTATGAAAAGATCGTGGTTGCCGGTGAGTGCAATGTGCCGATAACGGAGGATGGGATTAAGATTGTCCGTTTAACGGATTTTCTGCTCGAAGGGGCCTATAAAAACTAAAATAAATATATACGCAGAGAGTGATTGAGCGCAAAGCTTAGTCACTCTTTTTGTTTGTCAGGGGTGATGAATTTTGTATGTGTGTTTGGCAGCTGTCGTATTGGCGGTTGGCTTTTATACGCTGGCCGGGCAATTTGTTACCTTTCCAAGCGGGAAAACGGAAAAAGTGATGGCCGGGTTTAAAAGAAAACAGACGATAGGCGAACAGGTATATAACCGGATTACCTATCCGCTGACAAAGCTGGTATCCAAGCTGATACACTTGGAAAATTACGAGAGCCGGAAGCTTGAACGGAAATTACAGCGGGCCGGGATCAGACTGACGCCGCAGGAATATAAGGCCAAGGCGTTTGTAACAGCCGGATTGACGATTGCGGTATCTATCGCCTTTATACCGCTGGGGCTGACGGTAGTAACGGTTTGCGTTATGCTGCTGGGACTGATGCTGTTTTTCAAAGAACGGCAGGCGGTGGATGAGAAGTTAAAGAAAATCAATGGAAAAATTTTGAACGAACTGCCACGGTTTGTCAGGACATACAACAATTCCTTAAAGAGCAGCAAGGATATTTTACAGTTTATGGAGCGTTACCGTAAAATTGCAGGAGCAGATTTTCAGTATGACCTTGATATTTTGATTACCGATCTGAAAACGGGGAATGTTGAGGAGGCTCTGCAGCGGTTTGACGAACGGGTCAATATCCCGCAGCTTTCTACGTTTATCAGCGGCGTGATTGGAACAAGCAAAGGGGTTGACCAGGAAACATTTTTTTATCTGATGGAACAGGACATGAAGGTATTAGCAAGAGAAAATATCAAGCGAGAGATTGCAAAGCGTCCGGGTAAAATCAAAAAGGCTACGGTCGCGGTCGGTGTGATGATGTTTTTAATATACCTTTACCCTATTTTCATGGATTTGAAAAACGGGCTGGGTATTTTTAACTAAAACATTTTTCAGAAAGGGGATTTGTACAATGAAAGACATGGTATGCAGGCAAAAAAACAGACTCAAGCGGCTGATGGTTCCGAGAAGTGGCGAGGGCTATCTGGATGTTCTAATTAAGATTTTGATTACAGTCATCCTCGGCGCTGCCCTGCTGGGGCTGCTGCAGATTGCAATACCGGATTTGTTTAACGACATTATAGACAAAATCAAATCCGTGTTTACCATTTAGCAATGCTGGGTGTCAGAAAGGGGGCAGCGATATGGATGATAAGAGCCGGAAGGGGGAAGCGTTTGTTGAGATTTTAATTCAGTTTGCCGTTGCCATGAGCCTGATTTTCTGTTTTATCGCCTTGTGGAAACCATTTATCTATAAACAGAATGTAGACTATATGGCAAAAACCTTGGTGCGGGCAGTAGAGGCAAACGGCAGGATTGACAGCAGTATTGCCGGGCTTGCAAATGAACTGAAAAACGAAATGGGGGTAAATCCGACTGTGACATGGAACGCTCCATACATTGCAGGGACGGATAAAATACAGCTTCGCAGCAAATTTACTTTAACCATTCGGGACACGATTCAGATTAAACTGATAGAGCCTACATTCGGCCCGCCGCTTGTCATTGATATTCCGATAGAAAAACAGTTTATCGGGATCAGCCAGGTTTATTGGAAGTAGGTGCGGCCATGAAGAAAAAACAAGCTTCTGCCAATGTATTCTTTCTTTTATTCCTGTTTATTTTTATTCTGATTACCACAATCACCGTGGAATTTTATCATATTTTCACTGTCAAAGAATATATCGACACGGAACTTTCGCGGGCGGTCAATATCGCTGTCGATTCTGCCATGCTGGACGAGTACCGTATGGAGCATATTTCCATGATCCATATCCCCACCGCAAAGGATACCTTTCAAAGCTATCTGCATACGGAAATGGAGCTGAACGCTTCTAATGAACGCATAGAAAATGGAAAGACGGTTTACAAACTGCTGATTGGCGATACCGTGATTGAAAACAACCCTGTTGTGTTCACGGTGTCCGGCGTTGTACGGATAAAACCTGTCCTGTTATCTAATTTAGTTCCCGTAGAGATTGACATTCCTTTTAAAGTACGAGCCAGAAACCAAAGATACGAATAAAGTTTCAAAATAGCTGATGATAGCTATTGACAGCTATCATCAGCTATGGTATAATGCAGTTAAGAAAATCAAAGGAGTGGCTGTCGGATGGGTGAATTGAAATACAGGACGCGGGTCGGTGTTATCATGGACAATGATATTTTTGAATGGCTGAAACAGAAAAGCGCAGAAACAGATGTACCGCACAGCAGGATTATTGAACGGGCATTGCTGGAGGTTTACGGGAAAGAGATAGAAGCATTTAAAAAGACCTTACAAAAGGAGGAAAATTGATGATGAAACGATGGATAGCGGCTGCTGCCGCGGTGTGTATGCTGGCTGTAGGCACAACAGCATTTGCGGCTGGTGATGTTACCTTAACCTTGGACGGCATAACACAGGAAACAGCGGCGGCAGGGATATTTTCAGATACGGCTGTCAACGATTGGTACTATCCGCATATGCAGATATTGGTTGAAAAAGGCGGTATCAACGGCTATGAGGATCATACCTTCCGGCCGGACAGCACAATTACAAACGCTGAGTTTGTAAAAATAATCGTTGGCCTTGTGTCCCAGGATGAGATTGCGGACAACGATACTCATTGGGCGGAAGGCTACATACAAAAGGCAGCGGAATTAGGGATTGTAGAAACCGGCGAACTGCCGCTGTCAGAATATGACGAACCCATCCGCAGGCAGAATATGGCCAGGTATGCGGCACGTACAATGAACAAAGTGCTGGGCGAGGAACCGGCTGCGGATGCAGAAAATTATACCTCTGCAATAACTGATTGGGCCGATGTATGCGAAAGCTGTAAGCCGTATATTGCAGAGGTGTATGCAAAGGGTGTTATCTGCGGTATGCCGGACGGCTCGTTTTCAGGCGGCAGTTTTACCACAAGGGCCGAGGCCACAACAATGCTTGTCAGAATGATAGACACAAATTATCGGGTAAAAATGTACAGCGGTGTTGCATTTAATGAAATGACAGACGTTTTGAATGACGGCAGGATGAGCGTTGAAAAGTCTAAAAATTTTATGGACTATACCCTTGAACATCTGAAATTCTATGAGGAAAACGGCAAGTATTATGTAAGCGGTACTTTCCCAGAATTGCCGCAAGGGTATGAAAACTGGCTGATGATTACCTCTCAATCAAAACTTGACGAGCCGAGTTTTGGTTTGACAACTGGCTTTACCATGATTGAAGAAAACAAAATCCCGAATACAGGTAGTTTTACAAAAGAACTCACGTTATCCAGTCCTGAAAATTTAGACTTTGTTGTAATACGGATTGGCATAGATGTGGTGGATAAAGTGGATTCAGAAGCACAGTCAGTCTATTATAACATCAATACCGCGCATGAAAACGAACTGGCGATTGTGAAGGAAACCGACGAACAGAATGAATATGTCCCATATGACTTTTCAAAACTGTTCCAATGGTAAGGAGGAAAACTAAATATGAAACGATATAAAACCATAGGATGGCGGATATGCGCCATCCTTTTTCTTTTGTGTTTTTCATTTGGCAGTAGTATAACAACATTTGCCGCAAGCAACGCTTGGGGGCAATGGCAGGCTGTAATCCGTGCGGAGGAAAGCAGCCAGGAACAGATTCTGTCCATGCAGAATACATTTGCGGTTGAACTGTGGCACTATTCCGGCGGTTATTGGGGTAATGAGTTTGTCCGTATTTACGACAGCCAGGTATTCGACGATGCGGACAAGCTGGCAGAGGCAGTCAATGCGGTTATGGAATTTGAAATGCCGCTGCCGCAGGAGGTTACTAACATTTTGAATGAGGGCTATAACGTAGATGTTGTTTTAGAAGCAAACGGCATACCGCTTGGGGAACTTTTTATGCTAAATAAGGGGATCAGCTTTAAATATGAGAACGGGGCATTATATTTCAGGGCATATCCAAAATTCAATTTTGACAAGCGGTATAATTACCGGGATCACTTTGTTTCAGGGCTTTCTAAGCAAATCCCGTTTGTCGTTTCCCCCTATGGATATAACCGATATGCTATGTGGACGAAAGCCGGAAGCTCTGTCGGCGCAGCCAACGGGTATTTCAATCCCGATGATATATATGACGTCGGTTCGGCGGGACATATCCACCCTTCACAGATCATCAATAGCAAAGGCTATTTGCAGGATGGATTGGATATCTATGTTGACCGTGAAAACGGTACGTTTGACTGGATGAGCAGCAACGATATTGCAATCGGGTATCATACCTTTGCAAACGCCGGTGCTGTTGCGGTACATTTTGACTATCCCGTAACCATTTCCTTTTATAAGGGCGGGAAAATGGGCGAACCGTCTGGGGGTGTACCAATAGATGGACCGGGAAATGGGGATAACTGCGACGAGCCGTTTGAGCCGCATGAAATTGATACGGATGAAGTGAAGAAAAATGATTCCACGGTTTGCGGTGACAAGCTGCGCTGGACGGAAATTGCCAGCCATACGGTCAGGACACCTTGCAGACAGCATGGGTGGCATGAACGGGAGTGCGTACATGCTTTTACTTACGAAACAGCTTTAGATACCAGCCACACCGTTACTCCAAAAACGCTGAAAAGCGGATATGGCTTTGCAGTGACGGCGGATACGGCAATTACAACACAGCTTGTGTCTAATATCGGCGGCTGTGATGATTGGGGGGCGGGCCGGGAACCGGAAAAAACACCGCAGGCTCCTACAAAAGCGGAGATCAGGCTGAACTATACCGTATCTAATATTTTAGGGACGCAAAACAGCACGGTTGCTTTGGAGCAAAGCAGCAACAACAAGACAAGTACAGCCTTTATGACGGCCCAAAATCCAATCTCTGTGACCGGTGCAAGAACGATTTATACCGATGTAGCCCTGCCCGGTACAGCGGAACAGCCTGCGGTACATCAGTTTGAAATTTATCTATACGGCGGCGGTGTAAACGGCGTTGAATTTTGCAAGAGTATCAGCGAAAGCATTACCATCAATGGCTCTATGTACGATGACGATGGGACGACATCTTAATTGCTAAAAGCATAAAATTATCATATGGAGGAATGACACAATGATTATTGAATTGGGAAAATTGCTAAACGAGGTTAAAACGCAGACTGTTACCACAGAGAAGGGGGATAAAATCGTTTTAAATAACCGCATTATGATCTATCAGGGAAAGGAGCGTACAACCTTTGTAGATATCACCGCATGGGGCGGCGTTGCAGAATTTATTGAAAAGCATTTTGTACAGAACGATGAAATTTTTATTGAGGGCGAACTGAAAAACAAGCAGATCACTGTGGACGGGAAAACCTTTCAGGGCTATTTTATTCTGGTTGCAAACGCACGGATTGTGTTTGGAAAGAATACCAAAATACCGGAACAGGAGGAGAGCTGATGCAGAAGCTTATCAATATAGAGGCGTTTAGGCAGTATTATGATGAAATGATTGCCTGCAAGACAGTGCTGAACGCCAACGCGGAACAGCTTAATCAGGCTGATGAAAACAACCTTGAGGCGCTCATGCCCATTGAGGACAAGTATGGGCGTGAAATGCTGAAGCGGCTGGTTGCAAATGCCGTTTTGCAAAATTCCAACCATTACAGTGATACGGTTAGGCATTGGGCGGATAACGCAGTAATTTCCATGTTTATCTATGAAACGGATCATGTCCTGTCGGAATATATCCCCGACCATCTTTCCGAGGCTGCGCTTGAAGCGGTTGCAAAGAACCTGATTCAAAAAGAAAAAGAGAGGGAATATGCAAAGTCGTGCGATGGGACAGAATACGAAGTTTTGAAGCAAGGCAGGTGTTGTACGCTGGTGTCGCATGAGATGAATGATATCCTGTTCTATGCCTGTGTTCCGGCCGCCCCGTTAAAAGCGGACACTACCTTGTTTTTTGACCGGCAGGTAGAAAACGAATCCTTCAGCTATTGTGACGCCAACAGAGCTTTTCAGGATATGGAAAAAACGTTGGGGCACAATGCAGAAGCTATGGCGGTGCTGGATCAGCAATATCTGGCGTTTAAGAACGAAATGCTTTCCAAATCCCCGAAGGAACTATTTGAAAGCTGCTTTAGAATAGCTGCCGTGGAAGATGTGTATTTTTATGTGACAGAAAATAAAATATTTAAACCAAAGGAAAAGGAATATATTTTAAATTCAGGCGATTGTGTATTGACCGACTTAATGCAGGATTGGTATGAATACGGTGATTGGAACGATGAAGTGACGAGCAGTGTTGAGAATACGTTTAACGAACGCATGAGTGAATATCAAAAGTCATTAGACAGTAACGAAGATGATGAGGAAATAGAATTATGAGTGTGGGGCGGCATTTGCCGCCCTTTTCAGTTTGAGGAGGAAATAACAGTGAACAGTAATTTATATAAAATCAATGAGCTAACCCAGCACAAATATTATCAAGTGCCGAAAGAACTATATACAAATCCGAGATATAAAACCACAACCAATAATGATGCAAAAATGCTTTATGCTCTGTTGCTCGACAGAATGGAGCTGTCAAGAACAAACGGCTGGGTTGAAGATGACGGAACTATATTTCTGATTTTTAAGCGTGAGGACTTGGCAGATATGCTCGGTATATGCACTACAACGGTTTGGCGAGCGATAAAACAGCTAAAAGAAGTGGGCTTAATAGAGGAAAAAAGGCAGGGGTTGAACAGACCGAATCTCATATATATCGGTAAAATTGATTATAGTGTGCCGGAAGAAAAAGAGCCTGAAAATGATAAAAACAAAATTGCTGATACACCCTCAAATGACGCTACACCTATTTTATCTTCGGACATTGAAAATTTAAAGGACAGGACTTTGACGGCTGAAAGGTCGGGAGATTTAAAAAATAAATGTCAGGACATTTCAAAATTAAAGCTAAATAAGACTGATAATAATAAACCTGAATATAACGATACTGATGATAGTGAAACTGAGAGTTTAAATAAAACTAAAAAGAAAAATATTATGGGAGTTAACAGTAGTTAATAAAAAGACCTTATTCCAAATTGGAACAAGGTTAGATATTGTTTGAATATATGAATTTTCTGCTCAAAAAACAAAACGGGAGAGACTTATGTGGGTTATATCAATTCTAGGCTTCTCTCGTTTTTATTTCAGATAGTATCTAA
>CBCTZG010000060.1:0-16616 GCA_965151315.1 uncultured Clostridia bacterium | reverse complement strand
TTTATATTCTATCATAGAAGGAATCAAATTTACAGACTTTTTTTCACACCCTCAATATTTTACAATAACAAAGACGCGGACAAAAAATCCGCGCCTTATTTTTTGCAGTAAACTATATTATTCAATTATACGAAAAAGTCAGGCAATACAGAACAGCCTTGTATCACCCCAGATACGCTTTATTAAGCCATACCAATATTAACTCCTTATAGAAAAGCCAGAGGACATCAGACATCATCAATTATATCTAATTCGGGTAAAACAAATGGTTTGCCTTCTTTTGCATTTTTGTTCATCATATCATTTACAGAATCTAACCATTCTATTAGTATATCTTTATTCATTTTTTTATTATTTTGGTAGATATCTGCAAAGTCCCCTCGTAACTTCAACCAATCGACACCTTGAAAGCGTTTTGTTTTGCCTTGACATTGCTCTATTCTATAAGTGAATCTTTGATATATAATTTTGTATAAACTGATATTTTTTTGTTTGTATCTTTCAGATTCTTTTTGTTTTCGTGCTTCTTTTTTACACTCAAAATAATCACAATATTTTTCATCTGTTCTGTTCATGGGAACAAAGGGCAACTTGCAGAATTCACAAGTTTTCATAATATGTTTGCTCTCATATAACAATTCTAAACTTAACAAAAATAATTCCATAGCATTGTCAATCTTATACACTAAGATATTATACGAAGGAAGGTTGCTCTTGATAGAAAAATTTATATCATCATAATATTCATCATCTATTTCCCAAATATATTCTTTTGATTCTTTAACTGCGTCATATTTTAGAATGTCAAATTTAAATGTTTCAAAACCAGAATCAAATTGTAACGGAGCATTATCTATATTATCAAATATCCCCTCTGTTGAAAAATGATAAACAGATGTAGGAATATCTATTTTAGTATGATAACTGAGCCAGTCCAATGAGCGTATAAACTCTTTTTTCTTTTTAAAATTGCAGAGGTGATTGACAAACATTTCAATATAGTCAAAATATTTTTTTGTATCTTTAATGTATGCCTCACTAACTATATGATTATATAAAGGCGATAAAGAGCGTCCTGCCTTGAAAGGTTCTGTTAAATCTTTATTGATACGAATTTTATTAAATTTCGATGCCAGTTTACAATAACAGGTCAAAAAATGGTTTGGAAAATCTATCCCTTTTATGTCTTCTATATGAATTACATTTCTGCATTCAGAGACTTTATCACAGGGAAGCATGTACTCTAATATTTCGTTCGTCTTGGTATTTTGTTCCAGTATATAATAAACGCCATTAAAAAATTTCAAAATTATTACTCCTTTGATTATATATTTTTTCCTGCAAACTATTATATATCATGCAGGAATGAAAATCAATTCAATTTGCAAAAAAAATCTGATAGAATGAAACCAGCAAGGGGCCCTTGCCAAGGAGGTGATAAACGCTCATTAAATAGCGCACGAAAAAGTTTAGTAGGAAACCGCTAATAATGGAGATATGAAAGGATGACTTTTATGTATCAATATAATATCGATGTTTTAAATGAATTGTTTGTGTTAAGAAATCTTGTCATTACGTTAGCCCTTTACATTGAGGAACCCTCGTCAACGGCAGATGAAATGTTATCTATCAGCAACGAGATGTTGGAAAAAGCTAACGAAATTCACCGTTGGTTCATCAGACACCCTCAGATTATTGATGACGAGATTTGGAAGTGGGTTGAGGAACATGAGCAGGAAAAATAAATATATGACAGAAGAAGCCAAAGAAATCCCGCCGACTGCTGATGTAACGGTCATGAGATTTCACAACAAAATCCAGATTACAGTGTTAGACCGGCAACCCACAGAGTTCAAAACAAGGCGAATCAGCAACGAAGAATGTCTGAATTTAGAGACGGGCGAGGTTTTTCGCTTCGCCCACTCTAAAAACCGCAAAGATTCCGAGCGCAGTTTGAAAAATACATTTAAGCAGCAGGACGCACTTATTTTGAACAATTTTTTTGGTAATAAAAATGAGGTGCTTTTAACACTTGGATACGATGGAACATACGTTTCACCAAAGACCTTGAGCTATGACCTAAAACTATTCTGGCGTAAGGTCAGGCGAAAATATCCCAACCTTGAGTATCTGGTTATTTTGGAATACACAGCAAGCGGTCTGCTGCACGTTCACGCATTTTTAAAAGATGTAACGCAAAAAGAATTGTGGATTGACCGCGACTGGTTGTGCTCTGCATGGGGACAGAACAATGTGTATATCCAACCCATTAAAGGCCTGAGAGGTGTTGAACGGTTGGCGAAATATGTAAATATATTTCAGAACCCGAAAAAGCGTGACAGGGTGAAATTTTATCAGCCGAACTGCCGAATATTCAGGCATTCAAAAGGGATTGTGTATCCGCCAACCGAAAAGATGACTTATGCAGACGCGATGAAATTGGTGGAAGGCATGAAACTGCAAAATAAAGAGCGTTTTTCTGTCAATATTGTTTCCGTAGACGGCGAAACCGTAAAAGTACAAGGCATTCAAAAAGAAGTGTATATTAGAAAGGATGAAAAAAATGAGTAAAAAAATTGTAAAAGAATTTGGCACGATTGAACCCGGTAAAAAGTTTCCAATTAATGGCAACGATATGTCAAGAGTGATTTTTTATACTGATGGAGCGTGCATTCAGACAAAATATGATGAAAATGGTGTAACTGATATAGAGTACGACGATTACGATGTGCCTTTCGGGGTTTATATTCAGGCACCCTATTGTGAATGTGTGAAACTTTTAAAAGAGGCATTCCACCCCACAGAAGAATCCAATACACAGACTATCATCAGGGAATTTGATGATGGCACATTCATTCGGCGGTCACTTGCTATGGTACAATATTACGAGCCAAATGACCCTGAAAATTCTCCAAAACTGTATGATGAAAATGACAATTTGATTTATCGTGATAATTTACCAGATAAAAATTAAAATGCGTGGGGCGGAGGAACACTCCGCCCCACAAAATCAGAAACGAAAAATATAAAGAGCATTCAGAAACGTAAAAGTGACGATTAATTACTTACGATAATCACCTAAGCTATTACGCTCATGCTTTGGAATGGAGCGTAAAACATGAAGGTTTTAGCTGTAATAGGTCAAGTCCCTGTCGGCATAAATTTATCGTGGAGCAGTTTTTCTGTTTACTTTAGGGAAATAGTGATATATAATATATTCTGTTTATCCAGATTTTCCCATTTAAGCGGTGATGTGCATGGGGACTGAATATAGTTTTGACACATTACTAATGACAGGGATTTTAAAAGCACTGAAAGAGAAAGGATTATTGACAGAAGACGAATTGCAGGAATGTATTGCAAAAGTAGAAAGTGAGGAAGACAGATGTTAAAGGTAGCGGCATATTGCAGGGTATCAACTGACAAGGACGACCAGAAGAACTCCTTTGAAGGGCAAAAGCTGTTTTTTGAACAGTACATTAAAAATAATCCCGATTGGGAATTGATAAAGGTTTACGCGGACGAAGGTATCAGCGGCACAAATACAAAAAAGCGCAAGGAATTTAACAATATGATACGGGACGCGAAGAACGGCAGGATTGACAGGATTATCACCAAAGAAGTATCGCGTTTTGCACGGAATACGGTAGACACGCTGCAATATACCCGCGATTTGAAGGCATTGGGGATTGGCGTATTGTTTATCAATGACAACATCAATACCCTTGACGGGGACGGTGAACTGCGGCTCTCTATCATGGCAAGTATCGCACAGGAAGAAAGCCGCAAAACCAGTGAGCGTGTCAAATGGGGTCAAAAAAGGCGCATGGAACAGGGCGTTGTCTTTGGACGCAATATTTTAGGCTATCATTTGGAAAATGGTGTGTTGACGGTCAATGAGGAAGAGGCACAGCTTGTCCGCCATATTTACAACAAATATTTAGAGGGCAAAGGTCTGCATATTATTGCAAGGGAACTACAGGCAGAAGGGCATAAAACGAAAAACGGGCACAGCGAATGGACGAACAAGTCCATTCGCACAATCCTGCAAAATGAAAAGTATGTTGGGGATTTACTACAGAAAAAGACCATAACCCCCGACTATTTGACCCATGCCAAAAAGTATAACCGCGGCGAGGAAGAAATGGTTTATATTAAAGACCACCACGAGCCAATCATAGACCGGAAAACCTTTGAATTTGTACAGGCTGAATTTAAAAGGAAATCGGAAGTCTACCGGATAGATAAAAGCAAGCATTCAAACCGCTATGCTTTTTCTGGAAAAATCAAATGCGGCTGCTGCGGACGAAGGTATGTAGCCAATTTCCGCAAGCATAAAGACGGGAGCAAGCGGAAGGTATGGCGTTGTTATAACAATTTGAAGAACGGCAGACCCCATGAGGTCAACGGCGAATTGATAGGCTGTGAAAATAACGCGATCGGGAATGACGTTTTAGAATGTGCGGTGTTAAAGGCGTTAAATGAAATTTCTTTGAACAAGCAGGCAGTTATTTCCAAACTTACCAAAGTGATTACGGACGTACTCAAACGGCAGGAGCAGAAACAATATGATTTTAAAAAGGCAGAACAGGCAATCAAACGCATAGAGGAAAAGAAACTGAAAAATATTGACGCATACTATGACAACAAAATCACAGAAACCGATTTTCAGAAAATGACGGAACAATATCAATCTGAAATTGACAAGCTAAATGAGGAAATCAAAGCAGAAAAAGAAAAAAGCATGATGATAGAAAACAAGGCGGGGTTTATTGAAGAAGTCTGTCAGGTTATCACACGGCTTGTATCATTTGAAGAATTTAACGACAGCATTGCAAAAGAGGTTTTGGAACAGATTATTGTACACAGCAAGTCCAATATAGAGGTATATTTGAAAGGCTTTCCGGATAGGCAGTTTTTTTTTACGGGTGATAGGTATATAATGGATAGTTCATACCGATATCCGTTAACAAACCCTTAGACATATCATCTGGCATGGTATACCGCTGGGATAAATACCGCAGGGAAGCGCCTAACTCGCCGTTGGGTCCGCCGTATTGTGTAACAATAATATTGGCGAGCTTGGGGTTTGGGTTTTTTATTTTAATGGGGAACTGTAAAAACTTATCATATTTAAACATTATTGATTTGCCTCCTTTTCCCACGGCCACGGCGACTCCAGCCAGTCAAAGGTATCAGAGCCAGCGGCGGCGTATGCCGTCAGCGGGCCGTACGCCCGTTCATATTCTTTCTTTAACTCCTGAGTTTTTGCCACCAGATCCTTGAACATGGCGAACGCTTTTTTATCGTTGGGATGGGTGTCCAGATACAAAAGCATGTCATACGCGGCAAAGTTATAGGTTTGCAGACGCTTTAAAAGATTTTGTCTTTCCATTACATCAGGCCTCCTATTTGCTTGCAGATTTTTCCATATTCACAGATATCCAGCGCCAGCTCCGGGAAGATTGTGCCGTTTTTTAACCCTTCATCCGGGCAGAAAACCTCATCCATATACTGGATGGGAACATAGGCATATCCCACGCAGCCACAGCCGTTGACCGGGCAGCATGGTTTTTGGATATTTTCCATAAAAAATCCTCTCCTTATTGATAATTATAGATATATATCTATGTTTACATAATATGCGGAATAATTCAAAGTGTGACTCCAAACGATTTGACGAAAAAAAGCACCGTATATTCCGGAAATTCATGCTAAAAATATATTGAAAAAATCGTCAGAATTTGATAAAATATAATAACACATAAAATTTTGAAGGGAGTATGGCGTATGGCTGGTAAATTTGAAAAAGAGGGTTTGACATTTGATGATGTACTGCTTTTGCCGCAGGCTTCGGATTTTACCCCCAATGAAGTGGATTTAACAACCAACCTGACGAAAACAATCAAACTGAACATCCCCATGATGAGCTCAGCCATGGACACGGTTACAGAATCGCCGATGGCGATCGCGATCGCCCGGGAGGGTGGGATCGGCGTGATCCATAAAAATATGACCATCGAGGAGCAGGCCAGCGAAGTGGACAAGGTGAAGCGCTCGGAAAATGGGGTTATTACCAATCCATTCAGCCTGACCGGAGAACATACGCTGCGGGAAGCGGATGACTTAATGGGCAGATATAAGATTTCAGGCGTACCAGTATGCGACCAGGATAATAAGCTTGTAGGGATCATTACCAACCGCGATCTGCGGTTCGAGGTAGATTTTTCCAAAAAAATCAAGGAGGCCATGACCAGTGAAAACCTGATCACCGCGCCGGAGGGGACAACCTTAGAGCAGGCTCAGGAAATCCTGCGTAAATATAAAATTGAAAAGCTGCCCATCGTAGACGGGGAAAACCATCTTAAGGGCCTGATCACGATCAAGGATATTGAAAAGGCCGTACGTTATCCCCACGCAGCAAAGGATCAGAACGGCCGCCTGCTTTGCGGCGCTGCCATTGGCGTGACGGACGATATGCTGATCCGGGTAGAGGCCCTGGTGAACGCTGGGGTAGATGTCCTGGTGTTGGACTCAGCCCATGGGCACTCCAAAAATATCATCAACAAGCTGCGGGAGGCCAAGGCGGCATACCCGCAGATCCCATTGATCGTGGGCAATATTGCCACAGCAGAGGCGGCGGAGGACCTGATCCAGGCTGGGGCGGACTGTCTGAAGGTCGGTATCGGCCCGGGATCCATCTGTACCACCCGTGTAATCGCCGGGATCGGCGCGCCCCAGATCACCGCTATTTATGATGTTAGCCAGGTGGCCAAGCAATACGGGATCCCGGTTATCGCCGACGGCGGTATCAAATATTCCGGCGATATTACCAAGGCTATCGCGGCCGGCGCCGATGTCGTTATGATGGGAAGCCTGCTGGCTGGCTGCGAGGAAAGCCCGGGCGAATTTGAGATCTATCAGGGCAGACGCTTTAAGGTTTACCGGGGGATGGGTTCCCTGGCCGCTATGGAAAAGGGCAGCAAGGACCGGTACTTCCAGACAGGCTCTAAAAAGCTGGTGCCAGAGGGCGTAGAAGGCAGAGTACCGTATAAGGGCTCGCTGTCGGATACAGTATTTCAGCTTCTGGGCGGATTACGGTCTGGTATGGGCTACTGCGGCACAAAAACCATTCCAGAATTGAAGGAAAATGGGAAATTTATCCGGATTACCGGCGCCGGCTTAAAGGAAAGCCATCCGCATGATATTTATATTACCAAGGAAGCGCCGAATTATAGCTATAATACACAAGCGTAAAAGTTATCCGTTCGCTTTTTGATATGCACCCCCAAAGTTGGAGACATTTGGAGGTGCATATTTTATGGATGAATATAGGAAGAAAAAAATCGGAAATATAATGCAGCGTTAAAATTTATGTTATAATGGACATGCGAGAATATCATTTTGGTTATTGAGAAGCTGTAAGAAAAGACACATCCCGGTCGGAAGAAGATAAATATAAAAGAATGGGAACGCATATTTTTAGAAGAAGGCGCCCAAGGGCTAATGAAAGATAGACAGGGCAGAGCCTGCCAAGCTAGCGGAACGCGCGAAGGACGTCTGCCGATGTGGATGACTTTATTCAAGAACTGAAATTATTACAACAACGACAGAATTTCAATGAAACGAAAAGGAATGAGTCCGATACAATACCGGACTCATTCATAATCAATTATTTTTATTTTTGCTTAAATTTTGGGGTTCACTTCAGAACGGCGGATTTTTCTGATATAGCTGTTACCGCGCCAGACTGAGGGGCTGCCGGCCCGCGCATAGCAGCTCGTCGGCCTTGGCGATCAGCTCGCTGATGGTGTCGTGATCCGGATCTATGTAAATATCACCGGAAAAAGCGTCTACCACTGCATGCTTACCATGATAGGACTCCCGCAGCAGATCCTCTGCTCCGACAATCATAGGGATGTTCATATTTTTGGCTAGGATGGCCGCGTGGGAGGTGGCGGAAGGGTTCTGTGTCACAAAGGTCAGGGCATTGTCACAGAGCAGAACTGTTTCGCTGGGAGCAAGGTCGTCCGCAAAGAGGATCGACGGCTCCTGGGGGCAGGGAATATGTGCCTGCTGTGCCTGGGAAAGGATAGCCAGGACACGGGCGGATATATCCTGCATATCCGCGGACCGCTCCCGGAGGTACTCGTCGTCTATGGCTTCAAACATCTGAGAAAGCTGGTCACCGGCTAAGGATACGGCAGCTTCCGCGTTGATGCGCTTATGTTCAATAATCTGGTTCACCGCGTCGGTATAAACATTGTCCTGCAAAAGCATCTGATGAATGGAGAAAATGGCGGCATCCCGTTCCTGGGTCTTGGAAAGCGCCTTTTGATACAATGCGTCTAATTGTTCTACCGCGGCGTCCCTGGCATGGATAAACCGGTTGATTTCGAATGATGGGTTGTCTACCTTGTACTGCTCTACCTTGTTTTGCGGCCGGCGGTATACAAAAATCTTTCCGAATACAACGCCGCCGCAGATTGCTGAGCCGGTTAGAGTCACCATACAGAGCACCGCCTTTCTTCTTGGTTTTTGTAAGTTTATTATACTGTAATTTTACCAGGAAATAAAGTGGTTTTCATGAAGATTTGGTAAACAATCTGTGAACGCTTAAAAGGTATTATGCATGCCGTTTAAAAGCCGGGCGGCGTAGTCTGTATCGACGATTTCCCAATCAAAGCTTTTGTATTTGACCCCGCTTTCCGCCAGGGCTTTTTTGATGGTTTTATAAGTGTCCATGGGAACACGGGAGGTGTAGCAGGCGTTTTCCGCTTTATCCTGTACCAAAAATTCCAGCTCCTGGCCGTCCTTTTTGCCGAACATAGCTACCCGCGCTTCCATTTTCTCCGGCTCCTGCATGAGGATCAAGAGCTTTAAAAATTCCGTGACCTTATCATGGAGGCCGGCGTCAAACACCAGGATTTTCTCCAGCAGCTGGTTATAATCCGAAACAAAGCGCAGATCATAGCCCTCCAGGGCGGCAAGCTCGCCGGATTCCCGGGAAGCGGTTTTCACGTTATCATACAGCTGGGCCTTCTGCACATCGTTTTCGCAGGGGGAAAAGGAAAGCATCAGGCGTTTTTCCTCGTCGTGATACAAAAGCGGCGTAGGAAGCAGGGCCGGG
Source organism: uncultured Clostridia bacterium (assembly GCA_965151315.1). Classification (GTDB taxonomy): domain Bacteria; phylum Bacillota; class Clostridia; order UBA1381; family UBA1381; genus Avimonoglobus. Next base: position 7,486 of record CBCTZG010000060.1, on the reverse strand, counting down.
GCGGCACAGTCCGGACACCGGAAAATATTGATTTTACCCGCCAGCAGATCGGCCTTAAGGTCGGGGCTATCGGAAACGGTAATGGAGTGCCATACCGTAATTTCCTGCATCTGCCCGCATTGGGGGCATTGGATACGTTGCTTGGAATTGATACTCATCAGAGAAAGATCCTTTCTGTCAAGGTATGTAAAAGATTATCCGGGCTGTAGTCCATCGGCGGCGTGTCGGGAAAATACAGCGCCATGCGGAGCAGATAGACGGCAAAAAATAAAACGCCGGCCGGGATCCAGAGCTTGGGGCTTTGGGCCGCCCCTTTTTTCCAAAGGCACAGCCCGGCAATGATGGGCGGCGCCCAAAACAGCGGATGCCAGAAAAAGGCCTGGCGGAAATCGCCGGAACATAGGGCAAGATAAGCCCGGGACATACCGCAGCCAGGGCAGGGGATGCCCGCAGCCCAACGGAACAGGCAGGGGAGAAAGCCGCCGGCGCTCAGCAGCAGCGCCAGGCCGCAGATCCCCAGGATCAGCAGCTGATCCCGCCGCTTCAAAGGGCGTCCCCCCGGGACATGTCGAATATATAGCCGGCGGACTGGATTTTTTCTGCCAGGCTCCGGACGGATTCCGCCGCCTCACTGCCAAAAGCGGCTTTGTTGTCGTACAGGGAATAGTCGGCCCGGACGGAAGCCGGCGACAAGTTGGGCATGACTACATTTGCGCCGGCGGACAGGCCCAGGGCATGGCCGGCCTGATCTGCTGTGGCCAGCGCCGTAGTAGAGGGCAGAAGCACCTGGGGGAGCAGGATCCGGGTCAGGGCCAGCATGGTTAGCGTCAGCGGCACAGATCCTGGGGGCTCCGTGCGAAAGGGCGTATCCTGATGGGGGAGGAAAGGACCGATTCCCACCATCTGCGGCTGCAGCTCCTTTAAAAACAGCAGGTCCTCCGCAAGATGCTCCGCTGTCTGGCCTGGCGAACCGACCATAAACCCGGCGCCCACCTGAAAGCCCAGTTCCTTCAAATCCCAAAGGCATTGCTTCCTGTGGGCCAGGGACATGGATTTTGGGTGCAGGCGGCGGTAATGGGTGTCTGTAGCGGTTTCATGGCGCAGTAAATACCGGTCGGCCCCGGCGCTGCGGAACAGACGGTAACTTTCCCGGGGGCGCTCTCCAATGGAAAGGGTAACGGCGCAGTCTGGATGGGTATCTTTAATTTTAAAAACCAGCCTAGCCGTCTGTTCATCGGTAAAGGCCGGATCCTCGCCGCCCTGCAGGACAAAGGTATGGAAGCCGAGCTCTGCGCCCTGGGCGCAGCAGGCTAAAATGTCCGCCTCGGTCAGCCGGTAGCGGTGCGCACGGGTATTTCCGGCCCGGATGCCGCAGTAGTAGCAGTTGTTTTTACAGTAGTTGGTAAACTCAATCAGTCCCCGGGCAAAAACCCGGCGGCCGTAGCAGGCGTCCCGCCCCGCCTGTGCCTGTTCCAAAAGTGTCTGGGCTGGGCCTTGGGCGTTTTCCTGAATCAGCTGGGCGAGCTCCTCTTTGGCCATCCTATGTATGTTCATCAGAGATCCTCCGTATTTTGTCCGCCGCAAGCCGGACAGCTTGTATGCCTATATTATATACGCTCTCGGCCCAGGTTGCAAGCCGGCATATCGCCGAAATTTCCAAACCAGCTCTGGAATCAAGCCCGCGGCCGCTCCGGTAAGGATTTGCTCCGCGGTATGCACACGCCGGAGCGGCCTGATTCCCATCTAGTAGTTTTCGTTCCGCCGGGTTTTGCGCAGGGCATAGCGTTTTTGGCCGGCGGCCCAGTCCTGCCGCTCCTGCTCTGTTTCCAAGATCAGCCCGGGTACGGGGGCGGGGCGCTGGTCTTCGTCAATGGCCACCATTACCAAATAAGCCGTGTTGATGAGCTTTTTCGATCCGTCAAAGTCCTCGGCATAGGATCTGACGCAGACCTCCATGGAGGTTTTGCCCACATAGGTGATCTTGCCGGTGAGAACAATAATATTATTGGCGTAGGCCGGCTCCTTAAAATGCAGGGTATCCACCATAACTGTGGTTACATTCCGGCCGCAGTGCCGCCGGGCGACAACCCCCGCCACCACGTCGATCCACTCCATCAGCTTCCCGCCGAACAGCCGGCGGAAGCCGTTAAGATATGCCTGGGACACAATCTGTACCTGCTCTGTATAGGAATCAGAAACTCGTTTTTCCAATCGAATACACCTCCTGGTCAATTTTAACCAGTTTACCACAAAATGATACGCCCGTCAAATTTTTTATACCGATTTTATCTGGTTTTATGCGCTTTTCGGCCAGCCAGCCCTTTGAATATTGCTGATTTTACAAAAAGCCCTTGCAATCCGGAAAAGAATGGTGTATAATATTTAGTATACGGAATTTAAAATCTGGAATTTATATACAATATGTAGTGGAGGGGAAAGCGAATGATACATATCATTAAAAAGGACGGAACCGCAGAGGAATACAATGTGCAGAAGGTTGTGACTGCGGTCAAAAAATCTGCATATCGTGCCTTGATCACCTTTACGGAGGAGGAGCTCCGGAACATCTGCGTATTCGTGGACAGCCGGGTACTGAATATGGGCAAGGACGAGATCCATATTTCAGAAATGCACAATATTGTTGAGGGCGCTTTAGACCAGGTGAACCCGGTTGTGGCGAAAAGCTACCGGGATTACCGGAATTACAAGCAGGATTTTGTCCATATGCTGGACGAGGTATACCAGAAAAGCCAGGCTATCATGTATATCGGCGATAAGGAAAATTCCAACTCCGACTCGGCCCTGGTTTCCACCAAGCGGTCGCTGATTTTCAATCAGCTTAATAAGGAGCTGTATCAGAAATTTTTTATGACGGTAGAGGAGCTGCAGGCCTGCCGGGAGGGGTATATTTATGTCCATGACATGTCTGCCCGGCGGGATACGATGAACTGCTGCCTGTTTGACGTACAGGCGGTTTTAAAGGACGGCTTTGAGATGGGGAACCTCTGGTATAACGAGCCTAAGTCCTTAGACGTGGCCTTCGACGTGATCGGGGATATCGTCCTGTCTGCCGCCAGCCAGCAGTACGGCGGTTTTACGGTGCCGGAGGTAGATAAGATCTTAGCGCCCTACGCGGAAAAGACCTATGAGCGGCAGTTGGAAAAATATAAGGGCCTGGGTCTTGCCGGCCGGCAGGCGGCGGACGCCGCTATGGCAGACGTCCAGAATGATTTCAGCCAGGGCTTCCAGGGCTGGGAATATAAGTTCAACACAGTGGCCTCCAGCCGGGGGGATTATCCCTTTATTACCATGACCGCGGGTCTGGGCCAGAGCCGGTTTGAGAAAATGGCTACGATTACGATGCTCAACGTCCGCCGGGGCGGCCAGGGCAAAAAGTGGTGCAAAAAGCCAGTGCTGTTCCCCAAAATCGTATTTTTGTATGATGAAGAGCTCCATGGGCCGGGAAAGGCTTTGGAGGATGTATTTGAGGCGGGGGTGGAATGCTCCCGGAAGACCATGTACCCGGATTGGCTGTCCTTGACCGGCGACGGGTATGTGGCCAGCATGTATAAAAAGTATAAAAAGGTAATTTCGCCGATGGGCTGCCGGGCCTTTCTGTCCCCCTGGTATGAGCGGGGCGGCATGAAACCGGCGGACGACCAGGATGTACCGGTATTTGTGGGCCGGTTCAATATCGGCGCCGTCAGCCTGCATCTGCCCATGATCTATGCCAAGGCTCAGAAGGAGAGCAAGGATTTTTACCAGGTGCTGGACTACTATCTGAATCTGATTCGGAACCTCCATATCCGTACATACGACTATTTGGGCGAAATGCGGGCCTCCACCAATCCGCTGGCCTACTGTGAGGGCGGTTTCTACGGCGGGCATCTGGATTTTCACGATAAAATCAAGCCGCTTCTGAAAACAGCCACGGCCTCCTTTGGCATCACGGCCTTAAACGAGCTGCAGCAGCTCCATAACAAGAAGTCCCTGGTAGAGGACGGGGCCTTCGCGTTGGAGGTTATGGAGTATATTAATCAACGGGTAAATGCGTTCAAGGAGGAGGACGGCCATCTCTACGCACTATATGGCACCCCGGCGGAAAACCTCTGCGGTCTGCAGGTGAAGCAGTTTCGGAAAAAGTATGGGATCATTGAAAATGTGTCCGATCGGGAATATGTTTCGAATAGCTTTCACTGTCATGTGTCCGAGGACATTACCCCGATCCAGAAGCAGGATTTAGAAAACCGGTTCTGGAATTTGATGAACGGGGGAAAGATCCAGTATGTGAAATACCCCATCGACTACAATAAGGAAGCGGTGAAGACCCTGATTCACCGGGCTATGCGCATGGGCTTTTATGAGGGCGTGAATCTGTCCCTGGCTTACTGCGACGACTGCGGCCACCAGGAGCTGGAAATGGACGTATGCCCCAAATGCGGCAGCAAGAACCTGACTAAAATTGACCGGATGAACGGGTATCTGTCCTATTCCCGGGTGAAGGGTGACACGCGTCTCAATGACGCGAAAATGGCGGAAATCAAGGATAGGAGAAGTATGTGAGCAATGCGGTATCATAACATAACAAAAGATGATATGCTCAACGGCGACGGCCTGCGTATGGTTTTGTGGGTGGCTGGGTGCAGCCATTGCTGCCCGGGATGCCATAACCCGATCACCTGGGACCCGGAGGGGGGCATCCCGTTTGACGAGGATGCCCGGCAGGAACTCTTCGCCGGATTGGGCCAGGACTACATTGCCGGGCTGACTTTATCCGGCGGCGATCCCCTGTATCCGGGGAACCGGGCGGAGATCGGGGCGCTGATTCGGGCTGCCCGGGAGCGGTTTCCTCAAAAAACCATCTGGCTCTATACTGGGTTTTTGTGGGAGGAGATCCGGGAGCTGGACTTTATCAGCCTGGTGGATGTGGTGGTGGACGGCCGGTTTGAGGCTGCCCAAAAGGACACAAAGCTGCATTGGAAAGGCAGCGCTAACCAGCGGGTGATCGACGTCAAGAAAACACTGGCGGCAGACGGAGTTGTACTGCACGCCTGAGGAGGAGCATATGAAACGAATAGCAAGATTTGAAAAGGTATCTCAAAAGCAGTTTAAAGAAGCCTGGCGGGATACCTTTGGGACGGAAGAAAGCGTATATGAACGGATCCGGCTGCCCAAACGGGCAACGCAGGGTTCTGCCGGATATGATTTTTATTCTACCTTGGATTTTACCTTAAATCCGGGAGAAAGCATTAAGATCCCCACAGGGATCCGGGCGTGGATGGAGCCGGGATGGGTTTTGAAGCTCTACCCACGGAGCGGCCTGGGCTTTAAGTACCGGCTGCAGCTGAACAACACAGTGGGGATTATTGACAGCGATTATTACGGCGCCGATAACGAGGGGCATATCTTTATTAAGATTACCAACGATTCTAACGAGGGTAAGGCCCTGTCGCTGAAGGAAGGGGAAGCCTTTTGCCAGGGGATATTCCTGGAATTTGGCATTACCCAGGATGACGCGGCCAACGGCCTGCGCAGCGGGGGATTTGGCAGTACGTCGGCAAATCAGGACTGATCTGATCGGTTCTGGCGCGGAGCGCTTTGCATATACTGGGAAAACGGTATAGAAAAGTTTATTATACAAGGGCGGTCAACGGCGAAGATGAACAGATAAGCCCGCAGCGGCGCCATACAGCTTTGCGGAGACAAGATTGGGGAAAATCCATTGATGCCCCATAATCGATTTGCATTTGGGCAGTCTAACATTACTTAAAAAATGAGAAGTAGAAAGGGGTCTTTCATTGGCGGATTATTTACTGATTGGTGCTGTTGTTGTTTTTGCGTGTATTTTTTTCAATCGAATTTCAAGCCGGTTTGGAATACCGGCCTTGTTCGCGTTTATTGTTCTGGGGATGCTGTTTGGGTCTGACGGCATTGTGAAGATTCCGTTTGCGGACTATCAAATGGCGGAAATGATTAGTACCGCAGCGTTAGTCGTGATCATGTTTTACGGCGGATTTGGTACGAGCTGGCGGGCGGCGCGGCCGGTAGCCGGCAAGGCGGCTTTGCTGTCCTCCGCAGGTGTGCTGGTGACCGCGGGGCTTACGGGGCTGTTCTGCCATTTCATTTTAAGGCTGGATTGGCTGGAGGGTATGCTGCTGGGCGCGGTACTGGGCTCCACAGACGCCGCCTCCGTATTCTCGATCCTGCGTTCCAAAAAGCTGAACCTGCGCTATGGGACGGCCTCGATTTTAGAGGTAGAAAGCGGCTCTAATGACCCCTTTGCCTACATGCTCACCGTGATCCTCCTGTCTGCCCTGCGGGGAGATCTGTCCGGCTGGGCTATGGCGGGGATGATTGTCCTGCAGGTGGTACTGGGCGCGGTATTTGGGATTTTGATCGGGATCGTGGCTGTGTTTGTCATGCGTCGATCCCATTGCGCCGCCCCGGGGTTTGACGCCGCGTATGTGATGGCTGCGGCAGCGTTTTCTTATGCGCTGCCAGCCATGCTGGGCGGTAATGGTTTTTTGAGTGTTTATATCACTGGCTTGATTTTAGGCAATCAGCGGATCCCCAATAAGACCGGGTTGGTGCACTTTTTTGACGGGGTTACAGGCCTGATGCAGATGCTTTTGTTTTTCCTGCTGGGCCTTCTGAGCTTTCCGTCCCAGATTCCCCAGACCTTATTTGTGGCGGTGCCGGCGGCATTGTTTTTGACATTGATCGCCCGGCCGGCGGCAGTGTTTATGCTGCTTTCCCCTCTGCGGTGTCCCATGCGGCAGCAGGTGTTTATCGCCTGGGCCGGCCTGCGGGGCGCGGCGTCCATCGTGTTTGCGGTGATGGTCATGGGATCCGGGGTCTCGCTGGATATGGATATTTTCCATAGTGTCTTTTTCGTCGTCCTTTTATCCATAGCGTTTCAGGGCGCGCTGCTGCCTTGGGCGGCGAAAAGGCTGGACATGATCGATGACGGGGAGAACGTGTTAAAAACATTCAGCGATTATGCGGAGGATACGGATATCCAGTTTATCCAGCTTGTGATTACCGAGGATCACAGCTGGAACGGCGCGGCTGTCCGGGACCTGTCCCTGCCCCAGGATATCCTTCTGGCGGCGGTGCTGCGGAAGCAGGAGACCTTAGTGCCCCGGGGGGATACCGTTTTGGAAGCCGGCGACCGGGCGGTGCTGGCCGCGGCGGGCTTTCAGGACGAAAGCCACATCCGTCTTTATGAGGTCGGAATCGATAAAGCTCATCCCTGGCAGGGGACGCCGATTCATTCGCTCCCTTTGGATCCCGGCGAGCTGGTGGTGATGATCCGCCGGAGCCGGGAGATTGTGATCCCCAGCGGGAATACAATGGTTTTGGCGGGGGATATTTTGGTGATAAACCGGTCAGAGGAATAGAATGCTTTCAGGCGGCTTTGGGCCGTCTGATTTTTTTTGTATACCGAAAACCACGCGATAGTCGCGTGGTTCTATAAAGGTTAACC
>CBCTZG010000059.1:0-16756 GCA_965151315.1 uncultured Clostridia bacterium | reverse complement strand
CCGTTTGTAGGCGTTGCCTATGCTAACCGGCAGCCCAATTCCTGGAAGACCCAGTGGATGGAAGGAGGCCAGAACGGCAATGAAACCGGTCATATTTTAATGACGCCCCAGCCCAACACCTGGATGAGCTGGAGCACCGCCGAAGTTATAATCGAGCCCCAGCAGTGGTATAAGCTGTCAGTCCGGGCTAAGCTGGCCGGCAGCGATCAAAACACAGAGGTAAAATTCAGGATTGAGTGTGTCGGCAGTGAAGAGACGGGCAGTACCAAAATCAACCCGGAGGACGGCTGGAAAGAAATTTGTACATATTTCAAGTATAACGGCGCCGAACCTGTTGGCCAGCAGCTGCAAATGCGGATCGGCCAGGGAGGCGGCGTACCCAACGGCGGCATTTACCTGGACGATTGGAAGCTGGAGAAGGTCGGCACCGAAGATTTAATTAACGCGGATTTTGAAAGCAGCGCCACCTTTGCGGATGACGTGGCCACCGGGACATTCAACCCCTGGGTGCCCGGGAGCAAATATAATGTAAGCTATACCACAGAAGAAAGCTACACCGGCGTACAAAGCCTGAAATTTATCAACGGCGATACGGTGCGGCAGACAAAGACGTTTACAGCCGGGGAGCTGTATGAATTCCAGTCAGCAGTCAAGATCCAGGATATGGCCCCGGCAGGCGGGAACAGCGTATATGCTTCCCTGTACTGCGGCAGCCAGCTGATGGCAAAAAAGAAGCTGGAAGACGGCTGGAATGTACTGCGGGCATTCTCAGATGAGGTTTCCGGGGAAAACGATGTATATACCGCCATCACTGTAGAGGACGGTGCGGGCAATGTTATTAATCAGGGAAACGCCCTGACATATTACCTGGACAGCACAATAGCCGGCGTTCCCAAGGATATTGTTTTGAACGGCGATTTCGCGTATGACAGCGCTATGTGGGAAATTGCCGGCGAAAGCCAGCTTGCCGGCGGCGCGCTGACAGTCACCCCCACGGAAGATATGGGAAGCCTTTCCCAGAATATCCGGCTGCCCCAGGGGGACTATGCGATCCAGTTCAACATTTCAGAAGGCGCAGCGGACTTTGCCCTGGGTGACATTTTAAGCCAAAGCGACGTCGGCGGGGAATATGTAACCACCTTCTCTGTTCGGGGAGACCAGGAATGTGTGCTTTCCTTTACTGGGGACAGCGCCTTTACAGTCGATGATATACAGATTCAGCCCTACGCGCCGCAGGTGGAGCAGGCTGGAATCAGCGGTTATATGGTGGCTGGAGACACGGTATTTGGGGAATATACCTACGCCGCGGCAGTAGGCTATCCGGCGGAGGGTATGAGCAAATACCAGTGGCTGCTGGCTAAAAGCGTTAACGCGGATCAGTGGCAGACCCTGGCGGAGGGTTATACGACTGAGGGCGAGGGAACAGCGCTGTTATTGGAACCAGAATATATAGGCCAGTATGTACGGCTGGTTATCACGCCGGTGGATGAGAACGGGATTGAGGGTATGCCGGTCCGGAGCGCGGCAAACCGGGTACTGAAGCGGTTTGATATCACTTCATCATTTACCGGAAATCTGACCGGCGGTGAAAGCTTTGGATTCCAGTCCGAGATTCATAATAATACCGGAGAGGCGGAGACGCTTACGGTGATGCTGGCCGTATATGACGAAACCGGCCGGATGTGCGGCGCGGCGGCCCAAAAAGAAACCATACCCAGCGGGGAAAACAGGGATTTCGCCAAAAGTATTCCGCTCACCGGCGGCCAAAGCGCCCGGATCCTCTATTGGTACGGCGATGAGGCGGGTGTTACGGATATGCGGATTGTAGACGATTATCTGGAAAAATAAAGGGAGAATCCTATGAAAAAAGCGTTTCATAAAGCGGCGCTGTTCTGTATTGCCGCTGTGCTGGCTTTGCAGCAGAGCATCTATGCCCTGCCCCTGCTGTATGGCGGCGAGGTAATGGTAAACGGCGGTTTTGAGATGGGAACCCTGGGCGGGGAGGATGGCTGGATCTTAAATAACTGTTACGCAGAGATTTCTGAAACAGCCCGCACCGGAAAATACAGCGCCCAGGTGACCACCACGGATGCTGATATCAGTATGATCAAAAAGCTTACGGCGCTGGAGCTGGACGCGTGGTATGAAATCAGCGTATATATCAAGCTGATTGATGTACCCCAGCTTCCGCCGGGGGAAAGCGTTGTGGCCAGATTTGTGAATAACCATTATACCACCTATACAGATAAAACTGGGAACCGGGTCACCGGCGCGACAGATGTGGAGCATCTGGGACTAAAATTTTTCCCCATAGCCCAAGGGGAATGGCAGAAAATTTCTTATGTATATACGCCCCAGTCCTGGGATTCCCGCTGGGGAACAGATCCGCTGGATGGAAGCGGTTACCTGTATCTCCAGTGCGATGTATTTTCCAACGGCGGCGGCACTGGGCATAAAACGCCGGGATACCCGATCACCTACCTTTTGGACGACTTTTCTGTCCGGAAGCTGAAGCCAAACAACATCAGTATATCTGGCAGCGGGGAGATCCTGATTCCGCAGGACGGTCAGACGGCAGAGCAGTACACGGCGTATGAGACAATTGAGCTGGAAACGGAAAGCTGTCCCTGGTTCCAAGGGGACGGCCTAGCGGTGGCGGCTGTGTCTTGTCCAGACGGGGTGCGCTTTCAGGATGGAGTTTTAACTGTGACCGCCCAGGCGCAGCCGGGAGAAATTACGCTCCAGGCCGGCAACGGGGAAATTACAGCTCAAAAAACAATCCGGTTGGTCAATACCCTTTCCGATACCACCGGCCAGAGCGATAGACGGCGTATTTCGGATACAATCCGCCAGGGGTTGTATTTATACAACACAACAACCGGGGGAAATAAACCGGCGCTGTATTCCGCTTTAGAAGCGGCGGAGACCCAAAGGACAGCAAGCACACTGACGGTGGAGGCGGAAAACGCTGCTGTTTCCGCATTGACAGAAGAGATTTATAATTTTTTGCGCAGCGTCGCGCCGTATCGGGAAGTATATGTGAAAAGCGGCGCGGCAGGCGGCGATGGAAGCCAGCGGCGGCCATTTGGGACTATTGCCCAGGCCAGGGCCTATATACAGACCATTACTCCCAATATGACGGGAGATATCATTGTCCATCTTGCCGGCGGGGAATATGTTTATGATCAGGCCGCTGAGGCCTTTGGCCCGGCGGATTCCGGCAGGAACGGCTTTTCGGTAATTTACCAGGGCGAGGAAGATACGGTGATCAGCGGCGGCAGGGCCATCGAACCGCAGGCCTGGACGCCGTATACGGACAGTATCTATCGGGCCTATATCGGACCGGGGGAAACGATCCGGCAACTGTATGTAAACGGCAGCCGGGCAGTCCGGGCCAGAAGCAGCGGCGGCCTTTCGGACGCGCGGTTTGAAAATGGCGGGTATATTACATCCGATACGTTTCTTTTGGAATACGCAAGACCCCAGGATCTGGAATTTGTCTATGTGAACGCATGGACGAATCAGCGGGGGCGGGGGAAAAGTGTAGCGCCTGCGGGAGATGGCAGCGTCCAGGTTTTTGTGACAGACAAAAGCTATGAAAATACAGTCGCCCAGCCCCAGAACTATCTGCGATATTATGAAAATGCCTACGAGCTTCTAGATGCGCCGGGAGAATGGTATTACAACAGCGAGACTGGATATATATACTATATGCCATTGCCGGCAGAAACCGTAATCAACGCCGTATACCCGGTCCGGAATGGGGAGTTGTTCTGGATTTCGGGAACGGACGAAAATAATGTGGTACATGACCTGGAATTCAGGAACTTGCAATTCTGCTACGCTGCCTGGAACATGCCCAGCGGGGAGCTAGGATATATTGATAACCAGGATAACCACCCGCGGATGGAGCAGGAGGGCGTAAACCGGCCGCCGGCAGCGGTGACAGTACACTACGGACAAAATATCCAGATTCGGGATTGTACCTTTGCCCATTTAGGCAGCATTGGCGTGAATATGGAATTCGCCGTGCAGAACTGCGACATCCGAAACAATACCTTTCGGGATATTTCCGCAAACGGCATTACGGTGGGCACATCGGACTATTACCGGCGGATCGACTACACCTATCCTCAAAATTATTATTACCTGCCGGCGGATGAAAAATATTATATCCGGGATATTGACATATGTGATAACACGCTTTCCCAGATCGCGGTGGAATACGGCGGTTCGGCGGCGATCTCAGCGGGATACCTGATTGATTCCCAGATTGCCTATAACGACATCTGCGAGACGGCCTACTCCGCTGTCCATGTGAACTGGGGATGGGAGTACATTGACACGTCCTGTACATCGAATATGCAGATTCACCACAACTATATTGAAAACGCTCTGAATTCGTATATGGCTGACGGCGGCGCCATCTATGTGCTGGGCCCCACCTCAGGCAAGATCCGCTGCTCCATCCACGATAATTATTTGAACGGTATGTTTTCCAAAAGTGACGTGGTATACGGCAGTGCAATATATCTAGACGAAGGCTCGTCCTATTGGGATGTTTACAGGAATGTAGTGGATCTGAGCAAAACAAACCCATCGTTTTTCATGACAAAATCCTGGCTGTCATCCTTAGACGGCGGGAAACATGATAACCACGTATATGAAAACTATATTACCGAATATGCAAGACTGAGCTATAACCAGGCAAAGAACAATCAGGTTTGGGGGACGCATATCTTCAGTATGGACAGTGTGCCGGCGGCGGCAGCTGCAATTATGGAGGACGCGGGCGTAAGAGGAAAGGAATGATGAAAGCGATGAAAAAACAGATAGCGGCGCTGATTTGTGCGGCGGCCTTGGGGATCACAGCCCAGGCCGAGAGTACAATGACGGCAAAATGTAGTATAAACAATGTAAGCATCAGCGGGACGGCAGATTCCGATATGGTGTCGGTGATTGTGACGGTGCCGGGCGTCGCGGACTATAACGCGGTGGACATCGACGCCATTGCGCAAGGGTATGAATACGCGAACCATATCCCGGTTGCGGACGGGAAATATACGGTGGAGTATAGCATGCTGGATACGGACCAGTCTGGCACATACCAGGTTTTTGTCCGGGATGGCGACACGATCCTGTCCGGTTCCTACGATTACGCCAGCGCCCTGGAGCGGCAGGCGCTGATCGACCAGATCAATACGGCTGCCGACAGCAGCAATTTCTGCAAGGACATCTTTGAAAACAGCGACCCGGAACATAATCAGGCGCTGATCTGCCGGGCTATGGGCTTCAATATGGAGGATTATAACAGCTTGAGCGAGGCCCTGCGTCAGCAGGTGGCCTTGGGCGTATTCCGGGGCGGCGAGGATTACACGGGGGAGACGGCTGCAGCGGAGCTGGCGGATACGTTCAATCAGTCCGTGGCGGTGCAGTGGATCAACCGGGCGGCGGACGCCCAGGCAATGCAGGCTGCTGTCCAGCGGCATGCCGGCGTTCTGGAGATTCAGCTGACGGATCAGCGGTTTGCCGGCCTGAAAACAGAAGAACAAACGGTTGTATATACCGCCATGGTGGCCCGGGCAAAAGCGGCGGCGTTCCAGGATGCACCGGCTGTGAAGTTTGCCTTTGAAAGAGATATCTGTATCCCCTATATGAATGCTATTGCGTATGGGGATTTTGAACAGTATATCAAAAATAATAATCAATATCTCCAGCTGGAGCTCACCGCCTATAACCAGCTGTCTAAAACCGGCAAGGTGAACGTAGCCAAGTCCATGGCCGCGGATACCTTTGTCAGCATTGCTGAGATCCAGACGAAATTTAATGAATATGTAGCAGACAATAAAAATGTAAAAGACCCAACCGGCGGCGGAGGCGGTAACGGAGGTGGGAGCCCAAGCGGCGGTTCGTCACCCTCTGGCGGCGGGATCAGCTCTTCGCCGGGCTTTGTCAACGGCATCATCTCGAATACAGAATCACCGTCTAAAGATACGGTATCCCTGTTCCGGGATATGGATAATACCCACTGGGCTTACAGCTATGTGGAAAAGCTGGCGAAAGCAGATGTGATCAGCGGTGATGAGAACGGTAATTTCCGGCCTGGCGACCCGATTACCCGGGCGGAGTTTGTAAAATGCCTGGTTGTTGCCGCCGGGGTATATGATGAAAACGCGGAATGTGATTTTATCGATGTCCCCAAGGACGCGTGGTATTACCCGTATGTTGCCAGTGCGTATCAGAGCGGCCTGGTTCACGGGATCACGGAGGATCAGTTTGCTCCCCTCAGCAACGTAAAGCGGCAAGACATTGCGGTGATCATTTATAGGACAGGCAAGGTAGGAAGCACACAAAACAGCATTGATTTTGCTGACAGTGAAATGATCTCCGATTACGCCAAGGAAGCTGTGGACGTGTTGGCCGGTGCGGGGATCATCTCCGGCGATAATGGCAATTTCCTGCCCATGAACAATGCGACCCGGGCGGAAACGGCAAGAATGCTTTGCGGAATCCTGGATTAAATAAAAGGGGGAACAAAGAATGAAGTTCTATGAAACATGCAGAAAAACAGTCTGTGTTGTGCTTTCGGTGATCCTGACCGCTGTGTCCTTGACCGTGATCGCGGCAGAGGAGGAAAACGCCGCCATAGATGAAAAAGCGCAGATCATGTACGCGCTGGGGATTTTTACAGAAAATGAGAACTGGGGCCAGGCGCTGACCCGGGCCGAATTTGTAAAAATGGCCTGCGAGTTCATCAAGCTGCCGCCTCTGGCCGCGTATGACGCTGCGTTTTCCGACGTGCCCAAGGGCGCGCAAAACGCGGACTATATCTATGCGGCGGCAAAACGGGGCATGATCCCTGCCGGCGGTAAGTTTTATCCGGACGAGGAGATCACGGTGGAGGAGGCCCAGCAGATCATTTCCGGGGCGGTCTGGTATATCAACAGTGATATGATGCAGTTTGGAAACGGCACATCCATTGTCAAGGGCTTGAACTATAGTGACAGCGTGACCTACGAAAACGCCCTGAAGATGTTTTATAATGTGTCTTCTGAATACGCCTATGAAGCAAACATTACAGACGCTTCCGGCAGGTTTACGGTGACGACCAGCGAAAAAACTGTACTGGAATTTTACCATAATATCTATCGGGAAAAGGGGACAGTAGAAGCCAACAGCCGGACGGCGCTGAGCGTGGGGATTGATCGGACCGCGGAAAATTATGTGCTGATCGATGGTATTCGTTATAACATTGGTGAAACAGATATTGCCAGCGTCCTGGGCCGGCGGGTGGATTTTTACTATTTCTATGACGCGGATGAAGATGAATCTACCATCAGAACCTACAGCGTTTTGGAAAGCGATAATGCGCTGACCGTCAGCGCGGAGGATATTCTGGAGGATTCCTCCAGAAACCAGCTTGTGTACGATAATGGAACCCGGGAAAAGACAGTAAAAATCGCAGACGACGCTGACTTAATTTATAACGGCAGCGCCATCCCCTTTAACGCCGACTGGCAGATCCAGCCCTTAGACGGCAGCGTTACGGTGATCGACCGGGACGACGACGGTATTTATGATATTGTGCTGACCACATCGTACATTACCTATTATGTAGGCGGCATCAATGTAAGCAAGCTGCGGATTTACGATAACTACATCCAGCCCCAGCTGCCGCTGGAAGATGTGGAATATCGTGTGTTCCGGGATGGGAAGGAGATTGCCTTTGAAGAGATCATAAACGATACCGTTTTATACATCAAAGCAGACCGGGAATATGTAGGCGAGGACGGTCTCCGGTATGTTGACACGCAAAACAGCGAATATATTGATATTTACGCCGGCTCCAAGACCTTAAACGGGACAGTGACCAAAATTGATGAGGATGGGCTGGAAATTTTGGGTGAATATTATGAATTTTCCGGCTATCTGCAGTCTTTGATTGAACACGAAAAAGTCACCCGGCCGAAAGCGGGCGCCGTTTTGCCAGCCGTATTTAATCCTTACGGAAAAATTGCGGCTTTTGATACCAATAAGTTTGACACCACACAGTATGGCTTTTTGCTGCGGGCATTCGTGGATGAAAATACAGAGCGGCTGGGGATCAAAATTCTGAATACAAAAAATGAAATTCAGTTTATAGACGGCGCGGATAAAATCGTGATCGATGGGATTACCTATAAAGATCATGAGGCGGCCGCTGCGGTGCTAACCAGCCGGGATGTCATATCCTATATGGTCAACGGGTCAGGGCAGGTACGGTATATCAATACCCCAGCGGAGGATCTGAACGGTGACAAAGAGGACAGCCTGACCCTGGGCGCTTCCGGGAAATACAACTGGCGGGGCAACGGGCAGTGCGGCGAGGATATGGTGCTGTCCACCAATGCGCTGATCTTCGCAGTACCGGCTAACAAGGAAGGCGACGACTCAAAATTCAGCATCATCAGTAACCAGAATTCGTATTTTAAAAGCAATATGGAATATAACATTGAAGGCTATAACCTGGATGAAGGCCTTTGTGAGCTGGCGGTGGTATATGGGGAAGCCGGCAAGGATTCCATTGATGACAATACCAAATTTTTTGTAATTTCCGGCATTACCCAGACCATTGACGAGGACGACGAGCCAGTTTTAGAGCTTACCGGCATGTTTGACTATGCGGAGCAGACCTACCGCTTATCGGCGGAGGCGGAGCTTTACGAGTTTGATCCGGATGCGGAGGGTAACTTCGGTGCGGAGTTCCCCGCAGAGGACTTAAACGCCGGCGATGTGGTTTATTTTACGACGGACACTGACGGCAACATGAAAACGATCCAGCGGTGCGTGAATACGGATAAGATTAACGATTATCAAGCCAAAACTACCTTCCTGCACGCCTGGGGCGTTCGGCTGGGCAAGGTGTACTCTGTCAATGGAAACGCCATCCAGCTGGGATTTTCCGACACGGCGGTCCAGCAGGGCGACGTACAGGTTTGGTCTACCGGCTCGCTTACCCAGTTTTATGTGTATGACCTAAAGGAGAAGGCCCTGCGGGTAGGCAATACCCAGGATATTGTCGCTTATAACAAGAGCGGGAGTATTACAGAATCCTCCATCCTGTTCCTGCGGGCTAGATACGGAACCACGCATGAAATTGTAATTTACAATCAATAATGGAATACAAATTGGAAATAGGGCTGGACAACAGCCCTATTTCCATAAAAAGGAGACAGCCCATGAAAACTGATATGCTCACAACAACACAAAAAGCGGAAAAATGGTATGACGCGTTCCCCTTGGGAAACGGCCATATGGGAGCTATGGTGATGTCAAAAGGGACAATCGACCGGCTGGTGATCAATGACGAGTGCCTATGGAGCGGATACCCGATACGGGATAATAACAGGAACGCGCGGGTGGTTTTGGATCAGGTCAGGCAGCTGATCTTTGCCGGAAACGGGGAAGCGGCGCAGAAGCTGATGGAAAAAAATTTCCTGTCGCAGCCTCCTCGGCTGGATTCCTATGAATTCCTGACAAATCTGCATATTGACACAGGGATTTGCGGAAGGATCCGGGGTTTCCGCCGTACCCTAAACATGGAAACTGGGGTAAGCACAACCCGGTATACCATCGGCCAGGATCATTTTGCGCAGACGTATTTTATCAGCGGTGCAGATGATATTGGGGTGGCGCGGTACGAAACCACCGGCCGGTTTGATCAGTTCCGTCTGGCAGTATACCGGGGCGAAGGGGACACCGCCTGTACGGGCGAAAACGGCCGAATCGTCCTGCTGGGGCAACTGGGAGACAGCTATATGGTACAGCGTACCAAACGGATGGAGACAGAAAAATGGATGCGCTACGGGCTGGCACTGCGGATTGAGACGGACGGGAAAATCCAGCACGGCTTTGGCGGCGACGCCACGATCCGCGGCGCTTCAACGGTAACGCTGTATTTTACCACAAAAACGGATTACGATTACAGCCGGATGGATTATTCCCGGGATATCGACTGCCAGGCTGTGTGCGCGGAGAAGCTCCGGGCGGCGGAAGCATTTTCCTATCCGGCGCTGAAAAAACGGGCGGAGCAGGCATTCAGCCGGGAGTACCGGAAGGTACGCCTGGAGCTTGCGGCGGATGGAAAAGCGCCCAGGGATGTATACGCCATTATACAGGCGGCGAAGCAAGGGCATGTATCCAATGCGGCGATGGTCTTGTATTATAACTATTCCCGATACCTGCTGATTGCCGCCGGCGCTTTGCAGGCGACCCTGCCGGCCAATTTACAGGGAATTTGGTGCTGGGAAACCAAGGCCCCCTGGAACAGTGATTTCCATACCAATATTAACCTGCAGATGAATTACTGGCAGGCGGACAGCGTAGGGCTGGAGCAGGGGATCCAGGTCCTGACGGAGTTTATGGAGCATATGGCAAAGCCCGGACGGGATACAGCCAAGGACATGTACGGCGCCAGAGGCTGGTGTATCCACCACTGTGTGACCCCCTTTGGCCGGACCGGCCTCCATGACGGGCTGACATACGGTATCCTGCCGCTGGCCGGCGCGTGGATGATGCTGCATTTATTTGAACATTACGAATATTCCCAAGATTTGGGCTATTTAAAACGGATTTACCCGCTGCTGGCAGGATGCGTGGATTTTATCTGCGATTTTCTGGTAATGGGGCCGGAAGGGAAATATGTGACGGCGCCCTCGGCGTCGCCGGAGAATATGTTCGTCACCCCAGAAGGGAAGGCTTCGCCCCTGTCGTATGGATGCAGCATGGATTTGGAAATCGTATTCATGACGCTTTCCCGGTTTTTATATGCCAGCCGGCTGCTAAAAAAGCGGGGGAAACGGATCGACGCCTGCCGGGAGCGGCTTGAAAACCTGATGCCGCTGCAAGTCAGCAAGCGTTACGGGACGATCCAGGAATGGATCCGGGATTATGAGGAAACGGAGCCGGGGCACCGGCATGTGTCCCACTTGATCGGCCTGTATCCTGGGGACTGTATTAACGCCCAGGATCCGGCGCTTTACCAGGCGGCCAGAAATACCATAGACCGGCGGGTGGAGCACGGCGCCCTGGCCTGCAACTGGAGCATCATCTGGGGGGCCCTGTTTTATGCCCGGTTTTGGGAAGGGGATTTATGCTGTAAGCTGTTAAAGGCATACTTCCAGGAATATCTCAGGGGCGCCTTTTTTAACGTGTGGTTTATAGGCGATTATATTGGCTTCCAGATTGACAGCATGCTGGGGTATGCGGCGGTCGTCCACGAAATGCTGATCCAAAGCCATGAAGGCAGGATCGGGGAGCGGATCGTCCGGCTGCTGCCGGCGCTGCCGGCCCAATGGCCGGCCGGCAGCCTTTGCGGGATCCATGCCCGGGGCGGCCTGACCTTTGACATCTGGTGGGAACAGGGCCGCCTGACGCGCGCCGCCTTTGTTTCCAGCCAGGCCCAAACGGTGCGGATCGCCGTGGAAAACAGCGGGGATTATCAGGCAGACGGGGAATATAAGATCATAGACGGTATTCTGCATATACCGGCAGAACAGGGGAAAACATATACGATTAAAATCAAAGAGCCAAAGGGGGACGCGTGATGAATATTTATGTTAGTACCACAGGCAGCGACCAAAACCCCGGGACCCTGGAAGCGCCGTTTTTAACATTGGAGCGGGCCCGGGAAGCGGCCCGGCAGGCGGAAGACGGTGCAGTGGTATATATCCGGGGCGGAAGGTACTGCTTTTCCGGCACATTTGTCCTGGACGACCGGGACAGCAATACCCAATACCGGGCATATCACGAGGAGACGGTCAGCTTTGACGGCGGTGTGCGGCTGGATCCTGCAAAGGCCCGGGTCTGGGATGGGCGGATCCAGGTGATCGACCTGGCGCCCTATCCCATCCGCTACGGGGAATACGGCCCCAGGGGCTTCCGGCGGACCTATGTCAACGCCCCCAATGAGCTGTTTATCAACGGGGAACCCTATACCGTAGCCCAATATCCCAAGGGCGGGAAAAAGATCCCGTTTGCACAAGGCGATATTATTGACCCAGGGGCGCGGCCGGCCCAGGAAGATTACAGTATGAAAAAGCCGGTGCTCCGCTGCCGGGATCCCCGGATCCAAAATTGGGCCGGGGCAAAGGACGCGTATATTGGCGGCCTGCCGCACCAGTCCTGGGCGGACGACTGTATTCCCATCGAAAAGATCCGTGGGGATACAATCACCCTGGCCCAGCCCCATATTTTTGGCTTTGCCGTAACCGGCCATTCGTCTTGGTATATTGTTAACCTCCTGGAGGAGCTTACGGAGCCAGGGGAATATTATGTAGACCGGGCGGCAAAAAAGCTTTACTTCATCCCCAAAGGGGATATTGCTGATGCACAGATCATCCTATCCTCCCTAGACAAGGTCATGGTAGCGGTGGAAAATGCCCAAAACGTAGTCATAGACGGCATTACCTTTGAAAACAGCCGGAACAGCGGCGTGTATATCCAAGGGGGGAGCGGCGTGACGATCAGCCGCTGCACATTCAGGAACCTGGGGATCTTAGCTGTGCAGATTGGCCAGGGCGCCGAACCCCAGCCCCACGGGAAACACACTTGTCACGGTGTCCGGGCCCCGGGTATACCAGTGCCCAAGCCGATCAGCCGGGAAATGGGATCCTGGCATGAATACCTCTACGAATTTATGGCCTGGGACAACGACGGCGGCCATGACCATACGATCACCGGCTGCCATATTTACGATACCGGCGCCGGGGGCATACTTCTTTCCGGCGGCAGCCGGAAAACCCTGGAGCGCGGCGGGAACCGGGTAGAAAACTGCCACATTCACCATACCAACCGCTTAGACAGAACCTATAAGGCCGGCGTGAATATGATGGGCGTGGGGAACAGCGTCCACCACTGCGAGATCCACGATATGGCTGGGATGGCCATTTATCTCCACGGCAACGACCATATCATTGAATATAATAAAATTTATGACGTGGTGCGGGAGGTGTCTGACTGCGGGGCCATATACATGGGCCGGGATATGAGCCAGGTGGGAAATGTCTTCCGGTATAACTTTTTCTACCATATCCACAATCCCTATAAAACAGGATTGGGCGTTGCAGCTATTTACATGGACGACGGAACCATATATAATATGGTATATGGGAATTACTTTTACGATATCGTTTCCGACGGGGAAATGTTTTTCACCCCGATATACTGGACCCAGGGCGGGCAGACCAGCGTCGCCAATAATATTTTTATCGACTGCCTGCCGGCGGTAAACCCGAATATCGGCCATAACGCCTACGACAGAATGCATGAAGATCCTTTAATTATTCGGCGAATCCACACGGCTGACGGCAGCGATATGCGGGGGGTGGATATTACCTCGGCGGTCTATCGGGAGAAATATCCGTATTTGTATCGGACCTATACGGAGGATTTTGCCCCTGGGACCTGTTACTGGAATAACGATGTGTATACAAACCAGTATACGCATTTTCAAGATAAGGACAGCCTAAACTTTAATTTTACACCCAAACAGCAGCAGGCCCGGGACGAATATCTGTCGCCGGTGCGGATCACGGATGTTATCTGGGGGTATGAAAACAAGCGGATCCCCTATGAAAAAATCAACTTTGACAGCATTGGCATTGAGCCGGGAAAATGCAAGGAATAAGCGCCGGCGGCAGGAGGAAAGCAGGAATGAAAATGAAGACAGGAGCATGGATCTGGTTAGATCCGGGCCGTTACCCGGATCTGCAGCAGACAAACCATACGGTTTTTGATCAGCATTTAACAGTCAGATATTGTATAGCAGAGTTTAGAAAATCGTATACCCTGTCCGGCAGGCCGGAAAGCCTGGAAATTACAGTCAGCGGCGATACCCGGTTCCGGTTTTGGGTAAACGGCCGGCTGGTGGGGATGGGGCCGGTCTGCCCGGGGGGCGATTTTGCCAACACGGCGCCGATGCCGGAATACTACGAGAACCGGTATACCCTACCGGCGGACAGCGCGGAATTGACGTTTTTTGCCCAGGTGCAGCTGTCCCCGTCAGTGCAGACGGATGTTTCCGCCGGCCGGGGCGGTTTTTACCTGACCTGCCGGGCGGTCTATGCCGATGGCAGCACGCAGACGGTGGGGACGGACCAAACCTGGCAGGCCCGTCCAAACGAAATATATCAGGATGAATTCCTGGTGGATTATACAAAAGATCCGGGGGAATGGAGCCTGGCTTCGGCGGTGAAGCCTGTATGGAGCTTAAAGCCGTCTCCCATTCCCAACCTGGCCCAGACCTGGGTCGATCCCCAGACGCCGTTTTCAGCAACAGTGGCCCCGGGGGAAACGAGGGAATTTACAGTCGTGTTTGACAAAATCTATTCCGCCTATATTTTTGCGGATGTCCAGGCGCAGGGGCCGTTTACCCTGACCCTGACGCCCTTTGAGGTGGAAACGGATCCTTCCGCCCGGTTTGCGGAGACAGTGCGGGGGGATCGGGACGTCCGGTATCAGGGCTTTCGGATGCAGAGCCTGTCTGGGTTGAAAATCACCGCCGGCAATCAAAGCACTGGGCCTTTGACGATCCAACAGATCCGGCTTTTGTTTGTCTGCTATCCTGTTCTGGAAGAAGGAACCTTTCGCAGCTCGGATCCGCAGCTGGATCAGATTTATGATGTAGGGAAATGGACGCTGCAGATCTGCCGGCAGAGCATCCACTTAGACAGTCCCATGCACCAGGAGAATTTAGGCTGTGCGGGGGATTATTTCATTGAAGGAAAAATAACGTATTTTACCTTTGGCGATCCCCGGCTGATCCGGTTCGACCTTGTCCGGATCGGCAGCTATATTCAAATGGCGGGCGGGATCGTATTCCATACGACGTATAGCCTGATCTGGGTACAGATGCTTTGGGAATATTACTGGTTTACAGGCGATCAAAGTGTTTTGCAAGCATTGAAAACACCGCTGTCCATCCTGCTGGACCGGTTTAAAACGTATCAGGATGAAAACGGGGTCATTGACAGCCCGCCGAACTTTATGTTTGTAGACTGGATCCCGGTAGATGAATTTAACCTGCACCATCCGCCTAAGGCTCTGGGCCAAACGGTAATGAACGCGTTTTATTACCAAGCCCTCCGGGACGGGGAACAGATTTACAGCGTCCTGGCGGACGGCACCCGGGCGGCGGAATGCAAGGCTATGGCGGACCGGGTGCGGGAAAGCTTTAACCGGCTGTTTTATGATAAGGAACGGGGGCTGTACTTTGCCGGCCTGAATACGGAAAGCGCCCAGACCAGCGGATGGCTGCCGCCGAATCCACCAAAACGGTATTACGGTAAGCACGAAAATACCCTGGCTGTGCTGTACGGCCTGTGTCCGCCGGAACGGGCAAAGCCAATTATGGAGCATGTTATGAAAAATCCGGCACTGACCGATGTGCAGCCGTATTTTATGCATTTTGTGCTGGACGCGCTGTATCAGGCCGGGCTTTTTGGACAATACGGGCTGGCCCAGATCCGCCGGTGGGAGAAGCAGATCAAAGAGTGCAGCAAGGGAATGAAAGAAGCATGGGGAGATTATCCGGGTTATCATTACGATTTTAGCCATGCTTGGGGCGCGACGCCTACCTATCAGCTGCCTTGCAGACTGATGGGCTTTTCCATGGTCAAACCCGGCTTTGCAGAGATTTCCCTGGCGCCGGATCTGTTTGGCCTGGAGACGGCCCATATTGAAATGCCTACGCCTTACGGAAAAATCATTGTGGATCTACGGCAGGGTATGCCGCCGAAAATCCAGGTTCCGGCGGAGATCCGGTATACCGTGCGTGGCGCAGACGAGCGGGAACGATGAGCGGAAAGGGGAAACTCGAATAATGCAGTTAAGAAAAGACGGCGGGGAATTGCCTCCCGCCGTCTTTTGTATGCTAAAAGAAAGTATAGAACTAGCCAAGGCAGCAAACAGCCGGTGCCTTACCGAGAGTATTCGCCGCGGCTTTCCGATAATCCAGCGGTGTAATTAGATATGCGGCGGAAGTAGTTCGTATTCCGAAACCCAGAGGCCAGCGCTACAGCATTGACCGTTATATCAGAATTTGATAAAAATTGCTTGAGCGTGTCTAAACGCCGCTCTAAGATATATTGCCTACCGTCATCTGTCAGCTGCCGAAAAACAGATGGGAAAGATAATATTTATTGATGTAGCGGCCTGGTCTTTTCTTGCTATTTCATCTACTATATTTGAAAAATAACAACGGAAAATAGTATCCATGTCGCCGGCAGGATGGACAATTTCATATTCCGGAGGAATCAAGTGGTTATACGCAAGCCCAGTAATGCCCACCTTGTTCAGCCCAGAAAAATTCGAACGCAAATAAGAGGATGCGAGGATCCTCTGCGAACCGTCAAGAGCAAAACTTGAACTCTATAAAATCTTTGTGGTTGTGGTAGCTTTGGGCGCAAGCCCGCACTGGCGGACATACGAAGGGGAAGCTATTCACCGAAAGTAAAAGTAAAGTTAAGAGCTTTCGGAGTGTCCGTACCTCGTTTGCAAACCGATCTCATTGCCCGACGGGCAAATGTCTAGACCATTTACCGTCCTTTGTGATCTGCAAATGCCTGTGTTCGCGCACAGGCACCTTTGCGCCCAAAACTCTCACCCTCTGGGCAAAGTAAAATTGCCCTTCGGTAATGGTGCGAGTGTTCTTACAGGACTTACCCGCAAATGCAGTAAAATCAAGGGTTTCCGATAGTCAATACACAGTATTAACTCT
>CBCTZG010000058.1:0-16973 GCA_965151315.1 uncultured Clostridia bacterium | reverse complement strand
CATGGTAGGCGGCATGCTTCTGTTTAAATGGAAGTGACCGCCCGGCAACAGATAGCGGATTCACCGGCTAAATCAAGACGATCACATACCCCACATAGCCGGTCAGCATCAGCACGCCCTGCCAGCGGTGGAATTTTGCGGTAAACAGCTCTGGCAGGGAGGTCCCCACGGCGGTCATCGTTACGTCGATCACACTTTCCGGGAAATCCAGCATTTTGGCCATGGCGCTGCCGCTGTCAACAAAGCCGTGTGCCTGTAGGTTGGCGGCCGGCCAAATTTCCATGACTGAATCCAGATCTGTTGGCCGCAGCTTTCTGATCATTGCAAGTCCTCCCTTTCGTATAATCCCACGTAAGACAGTGTATCATAGAAAAATCGGTTTGCACGGGCAGGGAAGAGAATTGACATAAAAATCAAATATTAAAAAACCCCAGAAATCGGGAAACAACGGGGGAATTTGTCGAATCAACCCAAGATATGGATTGCCTTCAAAACAGAGGTTTTACAGGTTCATAATTTTGTAAAAATTTTTTTCTTGAAAAACAGGGATTTTTTTCAAAAAACATTGACGAATTGTGAAAATTATGTTACAATCTGTAATATACTAATGATTATTCTTTGGAGATATGTTATGAAAAGACTGACAATATTGGGTTTGTTTTTGATAACTTTGTTTGGCGCCGTTTCTGCCCCAGCGGCCCAGAACATACAAGTGACTGTAAACGGCGTACCAGTGGCGATGAATACACCGCCGGTAGTAGAGGACGGTAGGACGCTGGTGCCGATCCGGCCCATTGCCAATGAGATGGGCTTGGTGCTGGTCTGGATGAGCGAGGATCAGACGGCGTCGCTGTGGAATGACGATACAATGGTCCGTCTGAAGATCAACAGCAGTGAAATGGAGGTCAATGGTGATATTGTCGCGCTGGATACTGCGCCGACAATTATTAATGATCAGACCTACATGCCGGTGCGGGCGATTTTAGAGGCATTTGGCGCCCAGGTGGATTTGGTCGGTAATGACCTGTGGATTCAGTATGCGCCGTATGCCCGGGATGATGAATTTTTGAATCCGGCAGCGCAAGCCGCAGAACAGGCAGCGCTTCCGGAAAATAAAGCGGTAAAACAAAGCGGAAAATTTTTCTATAGCCAGCCCCAGAGCGACTGGGGATTTGAAAATAACGGCCGGGGGTATTGCTGGGTTTGCTCTTACGCTATGTTGATTTCCAATGTAAAGGGCGAAGCGGTTACGCCGGCAGCGGTTGCGGCGTTTAACCGGGAAGGCGGCGGAAGCGGTTCTTATATGCGCAGCCATACCGGGGTTGTAGAACGGTTTGGTGTAAGTTTTGCGCCAGCGCTGGCGGAAACTTCTCCGTATTTTGCCCGGTATGAAGACTGGCGGGGCGGTACATATTTAAATGTTTCCTCGGATCAGGATGTGATCAACGCACTGAAGGAAGCGTTAGACCGGAATCCGGCCGGTGTGATTGTTCGTTATAATGGCTATCCCCACTCAATGGTAGCTGTTGGTTATGAAGGCGACACTATTTATTATAATGAACCGGCTTATCTGGACAGCGAATGGGTAACCTTTGAGCAGACATGCCTGAAAAATTATAGCCTTTCGGATATTACATTTATCCAGGCGATCGTTTAAGAACAGCAGGACATAGGAATATGTCCTGTTTTTTTGTGCATATTTTTTGCCGTGGCAGTGAAGTGGGCGGAAGAAGAGGATAAAACGCATTGCTGATAGTTCCGAATTTGGGAAATGCAAGGTTCGATCTTGGCCGTAAAACAGAAACAACGTCCAACGACAATGTACCTGTCTAGGAATAATGAAACTATTTTGACACGTTTATTCAGTAAACCGATAAGCAGCCTGCACGGAATACTTGACGAATGGAAATCTTTGTGATAGAATAACAAAATAATATAATGATTGTATTGTGCGCGTTTCGCGCGGGAGGAAATATGAAAAAGCGATACAGCCGCCATTCCGCTATGTTTGGTATAGTTTTGAGCATATTGTTTTTCCTGATCATCGGCGCGTTTACCGTGGTTAACGATAATCGTCTGCTGGGCACAGTGGAAATTGGGTTCAGCCTGCTGCTCACGGTCTACTTTGTGCTGGTTAATAAAAATAAGGCCAGGGATATGGCCGAGTATATTGATATGGTCACCAGTACCAGCAATACAATGGCCAATGACGCCATCAGCCGGTTCCCGCTGCCCATGGCGGTGTTGAGTATTGACGGGCAGATTATGTGGTATAACGATCAGTTCGCGGATATGATCAGCAACAGCGACCCATATGGGATCAAGCTTTCCAACATCATGCCGGAGCTGAAGTGGTCAGAGATTTTAAAGGCCGTTGATGAAATCAATGTGCAGGCGTCTTATGGCAGCAGGCACTATAATGTGGTGGGGAACATTATCAAAAATAACACCATTACCGACGATAAAGGGAATCCTGTTTACTCCGTACTGCTATATTTTATTGACCGGACGGAGATCGAAGCCCTGCAGGATACCTATGATTCTGAAAAGCCAGACGTTGCGATTATCACAATTGATAATTATGATGAGATTTTTCAGAAAATGGACGATGCGCAGTATCAGGAAAATATGGCTAAGCTTAACAGCTATATTGGCAAATGGGTAGCGGAGAGCAAGGGAGTTTCAAAAAAGACAGAGCGGGATCGGTATATTGTTATTTTTGAGCACCAGTTCCTGAAGCATTATATCCGCAATAAGTTTGATGTGCTGGATAAGGTGCGTTCGATTGGAGAAGCGATCAAAATCCCAATCACAATTAGTATTGGGATTGGTACCGGCGGGCATATCTGGGAAAATGAAATGTACGCCCGGGCGGCGATTGATATGGTCTGGGGCCGCGGCGGCGACCAGGCGGCAATTAAGGATGAAACGCAGTTTAACTTCTACGGCGGCAAAACAAAGGATTATGAAAAAAGCACACGGGTTAAAACCAGGGCGTTTGCGGTGGCCTTTAAAGACTTTATTACCCATGCGGACAAGGTCATTTTCATGGGACACAGCAACGCGGATTTTGACAGCTTCGGCGCGGCGGTGGGCTTGCAGCGCGCGGTGCGCAGCTTGGGCAAGCGCCCCTATATTGTGTACGATAATTCACCTGCGGTGAAAAAGCTGGTCGATGTAGTTCGGGCCACCCCGGAATATGAAGGGATGCTGATCAACAACGCGACAGCGCAGGAACTGGTCACGGATAAGACATTATTGGTGATTTTGGATACCCATAGGCCGTCTATGCTCCCGTGCCCGGAGCTTTTGAAGCTGGCCAATAAAATCGTGCTGATCGACCATCATCGGCGGAGCACGGAATTTATTGAAAACAGTTCCCTGACATATCATGAACCATACGCATCTTCTACCTGCGAAATGGCTACGGAAATTTTGCAGTATGTAGATGACAACCGGAAAATGTCCACCTTTGAGGCCAGCGCTCTGTATGTGGGGATCCTGATGGATACGAAGAATTTTATCACTAAAACGGGCGTAAGGACCTTTGAAGCGGCTTCGTATCTGCGCCGCTACGGCTTGAACACGGTGGAGGTTAAAAAGCTGTTCAACGTGGACAAAGACGATTATATCCATAGGATTGAAATCGAAAAAAGCGCGGAATTTTTCAAGGATAACATGATTATTGCCATCAGCACGGTGGAGTACAGCAATATCCGGGTTCTTGCTTCCCAGGCGGCGGACAGCCTGATGAATATCAACGGCGTTCGGGCTGCCTATGTGATCTATCCCATGGACAATACAGTGTATATCAGCGCCCGGTCCTATGGAGAGGTCAATGTTCAGGTTATCATGGAAAAGCTTGGCGGCGGCGGGCATATGACGGTGGCTGGCGCCCAGGTGCGGGGCTTCTCGCCATTTGAGGTCAGTATCCGCCTGAAACGGGCGATTGAAGAATATATCGAAGAAAATACAGCAGAGTGAGAAAGGTGTGTCACGATGAAAGTAATTTTAAACCAAGATGTGAAGGGACAGGGAAAGAAAGGCCAACTAGTCGACGTATCCGATGGCTACGCCCGGAATTTCCTCCTGCCGAAAAAGCTGGCCAAAGAGGCTACAAAAGAAAATATTAACATTATGCAGGGCAAACAGGAGTCTGAAGCCTACCGGAAAAAGGTAGAACTGGAGGAAGCCCAGGAAACGGCAAAAAAGATTGGGGAAGTCACAGTCAGGCTTACCGCAAAGGCCGGGGAAAACGGTAAGCTTTTCGGATCCATCACCTCAAAAGATGTGGCGGAAGCGCTGACAATGCAGCATCATATCAAACTGGACAAGAAAAAATTTGTGCTGCCGGAAGGAATCAAGACCCTGGGCACTACAGAGGTGGAAATTAAGGTCTATACAGGAGTTTCGGCAAAGCTGAAGGTCGTAGTAGAGAATCAGTAACCGGCGTTTGAGTTGAAAAGGAGGCGGATCCGGTGGCGGAATTGAATATGGAACGGGTCATGCCCCACAACCGGGAAGCGGAAATTTCTGTCATCGGCAGCGCGCTGACCAGTGACAAAAGTGTGGCGGCTTCTGCGGAGATTATCAAGCCGGCGGATTTTTATTTTGAACAAAACCGCTATATTTATGCGGTTATCATGGAGTTGTTTAACGAAAACGTACCGGTAGACGTGGTGACTGTTTCTGACCGGCTGCGGCAGAAGGATCAGTTAGACGCGGTTGGCGGCCTGGAATATCTCAGTACAGCGGCAGTCAGTGTGGCCACAACGGGGAATACGGAATATTACGCGAAAATCATTAAGGAAAAGGCAGTTTTGCGTCGGCTGATCAAGTCGTCGTCGGCTATTTCGGACATGGCGTACAGCGAAAGCGATAACCTGGAACGGATTTTAGAGCAGTCGGAGCAGCTGATTTTCGGCGTATCCGCTGAAAAGGAGCAAAATGATATTGTGCCGATCCAGGAGGTACTCATGACTGCCTACCAGGATATGGTAGAATCCGCGCTGAACCAGGGCAAGCTTACCGGCGTATCCACGGGCTTTGACGAACTGAACCGCAGGACAGGCGGCCTGCACGGCGGAGAGCTGATCATTATCGCCGGGCGGCCGGGCATGGGCAAATCCAGCTTTGCGGTAAATATCGCGGAGTATGCGGCTATCCAGGACGGCGTACCTGTGGCGATATTTAACCTAGAAATGTCCAAAAGCATGATTGTCAACCGGATTTTATGCAGTCAGGCCTTAGTGGATTCCCATGCTGTCCGGGTGGGAGATTTTACCGGGGAGGACTGGCAGCAGATCGGTTCTGTAGTGGATAAGGTGGCCCTGGCGCCGATTTTTATTGACGATACGGCCTCGATTACTGTTTCGGAAATCCGGGCCAAGTGCCGGCGGCTGAAGCAGACGAAAAAGCTGGGGCTGGTGATCATCGACTATTTGCAGCTGATGCAGTCGGGCGGCCGCAGTGATAACCGGCAGAATGAAATCGCGGAAATTTCCCGTTCCTTAAAAATTCTGGCTAAGGAGCTGGATATCCCTGTAATCGCACTGTCCCAGCTGTCCAGAACTGTAGAATCTCGGGGAGATAAACGGCCTATGCTTTCCGACCTGCGGGAATCCGGGTCCATTGAGCAGGATGCCGACATCGTTATGTTTTTGTACCGGGACGACTATTACAATAAGGATTCGGAAGAAAAAAATATGGCTGAATGTATCATTGCCAAGCAGAGAAGCGGCGAGACCGGCATGTTTAAGCTGGGATGGCAGGGAAAATATACCAAGTTTGTCAATGTGGATTATACAGCCCAGGAAGAATAATGGATATTTTAAAAAAAACGGAAGAAACCATCCAAAAGCAACATTTAATTGAAAAAAACGACCGTATTTTAGCAGCCGTATCCGGCGGGAGCGACTCTGTGGCCTTGCTGGATATTTTGTGCCGTCTGCAGGAAAAATACGGTTTTTTGTTGTTTTGCGCCCATGTGAATCATAATCTGCGGGAGACCGCCGGCCGGGATCAGGCCTTTGTGGAGGACTTGTGCCGGCGGCGTGAAATCCCGTGCTTTGTGGAAAGCGTGGACGTAGAAGGCTATCGGAAGCGGCGGGGAATATCCGCAGAGCTAGCCGGGCGGGAGCTCCGGTATGCCTTTTTCCAGCGGGTCCAGACAGAAAAAGGGATCAATAAAATCGCTACGGCACATAACCAGGACGACGCGGCGGAATCCGTCCTCTTGCACTTGATCCGGGGCAGCGGTCTGGCCGGCCTTTGCGGCATTCCCTATGCACGGGCAGACGGCGTGATCCGGCCGCTTTTAGATCTTGAAAAGACGGAAATTGAAGCCTATTGCCGGGAACGGGGGCTGCAGTATGTCGTGGACGAAACCAATTTCTCGGATATCTATACCCGCAATAAGCTCCGGCTGCGTATCCTGCCGCAGCTCCGGCAGATCAATCCGGCCGTTTGCAAAAACATTACAAAAAATGCGCAGATTCTGGCGGAGGATGAAAAATTTTTGAATGCTGCGGCCCAGGAAGCATATAATAAAGCAGTACAGGATTTTCAGCT
The DNA here is from genome assembly GCA_965151315.1 of uncultured Clostridia bacterium. Classification (GTDB taxonomy): domain Bacteria; phylum Bacillota; class Clostridia; order UBA1381; family UBA1381; genus Avimonoglobus. The sequence goes on along the minus strand of CBCTZG010000058.1, from coordinate 10,403 downwards.
GGAGCTTTCCAGCCTCCAGGCCATGGCGCCAGCCATCCGCCGGCGGGTCGTGCAGATTTTGTGGCGGACTTTTCATGGATGCCCGGAAAACCTGCAGGCTGTCCATGTAGAGGCGGTGCTGCGGCTGGCGGCGCAGGGGAAAACAGGAAGCAGAATCCAGCTGCCGAGAAATACCGACGCGGCAGTAGAATATGGAAAGCTGCGGCTTTTGAGTCGTATAAGGCTGCAGGACTACTGCGTACCGGTGGAAATCGGACAGGATACGGTGATTCCCGGAACCGGCCGAATGATTCGGATCAGCCCATGCGACCGGCTGGGGACAGATACAAAAACGAAAATTTACTGCGCTTTTCCAGACGACGCGGTGCTGTACGTCCGCACGAGAAGACCCGGAGATTTTTTTTATCCTGTGGGAATGACCGGGCGAAAACGGCTTTCCGATTTCTTTACCGACCGAAAAGTCTCCCGCAATATCCGGGATCAGGTCCCGCTTTTGTTTTGCGGCGAGGATTTGGTTTGGGTGGCGGGATACCGGCGGGACCGGCGGTTTTGCGCAAAAAAGGATAAAAAACGCAATTATGCGGTTGAAATTTATTCGGAAATATGATACACTATCATGTATATGGAGCAAGGGAGGGAAAGTATTGCAGGATAAAATCAAGACAATAGGCTCCTGGGTACTCATGATTGCGATTGTCGTTATGATCTATTCGATGGTATCGACATATTTAAAACCGCAGGATAAAGAAATCTATTCAGACCTGATCACCTCTATTAAAGCGGGGCAGGTGGCAAAGCTGAAGGTAGATTCTAATTCGGCTACAGTGACATTGGCTGACGGCTATCGAAGTAAAAACAAGACGAAGCAGTATAATGTGCAGATCCCTTCTGTGGAGGTTTTGCAGCAGGACGTTGGGTATGAAATGTCCAGTCAGATCGCCGCTGGAACGCTTTCCTACGAGGTGGCGGAGCCGGGGATCCCCTGGTGGTCAATTATCATGCCTTTGATCGCTTTTGGCGGCATCATTATTTTTCTGATCGTCATGCTCCGACAGGGCGGCGCGAACCGGGCGGGCGGCTTTACCAAAAGCCGGGCGCGCCTTTCGGCCGGCGACAGCAGGAAGGTCAGCTTTGAGGACGTGGCCGGCGCCGAGGAGGAAAAGGAAGAGCTCAAAGAGCTCGTGGAATTCCTGCGGAATCCGGATAAATTTATTTCACTGGGGGCAAGGATTCCTAAGGGTGTGCTTTTAGTCGGGCCGCCGGGTACAGGGAAGACATTGCTTGCCAAGGCGGTAGCCGGCGAGGCGGGTGTTCCGTTTTTCTCCATCAGCGGCTCGGATTTCGTTGAACTGTATGTAGGCGTAGGCGCTTCCCGGGTTCGGGATTTGTTTGAGCAGGCGAAAAAATCGAAGCCCTGTATCATTTTTATTGATGAGATCGACGCGGTAGGCCGAAAGCGGGGCGCCGGTATGGGCGGCGGCCATGACGAGCGGGAGCAGACCTTGAATCAGCTTCTGGTGGAAATGGACGGCTTTGGTGAGAATGAAGGCATCATTATGATGGCGGCCACCAACCGGCCGGATATTTTAGACCCGGCGCTGCTGCGGCCAGGCCGGTTTGACCGGCAGGTAGTAGTTTACCGGCCGGACGTTAAGGGTCGGGAGGAAATTTTGCAGGTCCACGCGAAAAATAAGCCGCTGTCCAGCGAGGTAGATCTGGGTAAAATTGCCAAAGTGACCGTAGGATATACCGGTGCGGATCTGGAAAACCTAATGAATGAAGCGTCTATTTTTGCTGCCCGGCGGAATAAGATCTGGATCGATAACCAAGATATCGAAGACGCCAACATCAAGGTCATGATGGGGGCGGAGAAAAAATCTAGGATTGTGACGGAGCGGGAAAAGAAAATCACGGCCTATCATGAAGCGGGGCATGCGGTTTTGACGAAGCTGGTGGATCAAAACGCCCGGGTACATCAGGTTTCCATTATCCCCCGGGGCCGGGCCGGCGGGTATACCATGAATGTCCCCAAGGAAGACGTGATGTACCAGTCGAAAACAGAAATGCTCAATAGTATCATTGTGGATATGGGCGGCCGTGTGGCCGAGCAGCTGATATTTGGGGATAAAAACACAGGTGCGTCCAGCGACATTAAGCAGGCGACGCAGATCGCCCGGGATATGGTGGCAAAATACGGCATGAGCGACGCTATCGGCCCGGTATGCTATGACACAGAGGAAGAGGTATTCCTGGGCCGGGACTATGGGCATTCGAAAGCGTTTTCAGAAAAGACGGCCGCTGAAATTGACGCGGAGGTCCGGCGGATCATTGAAGAACAGTATCACAAGGCTGAGACTATGCTAAAGGACAACATGGATATCTTAGAGGCGGTCACGCAGGCTTTGCTGCAGCAGGAAACCTTAACAGAGGCGGAGTTTGAAGAACTTTTTCAAAATTTAATCAATCATAAAAAGGAGAAATTACAATGAAAAAAGTAACAAAAGACATGATCATTATGGAAGTTTTACAGATGGACGCAGAAACGGCAAAGTTTTTCCTGGATATGGGGATGCACTGCCTGGGCTGCCCGTCTGCCAGCGGAGAGAGCATTGAGCAGGCATGTATGGTACACGGCGCGGATGCTGATCAGCTGGTGAATGACATCAATGCGTTTTTAGCCGCGAAGCAATAATGGAATGCGGGAGTTTTCCCGCATTTTGTTTAAATGGAGGAATTTCCGCATGAATAACGCGACAATTATTGCGTTAGTTGTACTGATCATATTTTCGGCCTATTTCAGCGCCACGGAAACAGCGTTTACTTCCTTGAACAGGATCCGGATTAAAAATCTTGCCAACAACGGCAACAAGCGGGCCCAGCTTACGCTGGCACTCTGCGACAAATTTGACAGTATCCTTTCAACGATTCTGATCGGGAACAATATTGTCAATATTATGTCTACATCCCTGGCAACCGCTCTGTTTGTGGTATATTTTCCAAAAAACGGCGTAGCTATATCCACTGTGGTGATGACGGTAGCGGTATTGATTTTTGGCGAGATCGGCCCCAAAAGCATGGCAAAGGAATCTCCGGAGGAATTTGCCATGTTTTCCGCGCCTTTTTTGAATGTTCTTTGCATCCTATTTACCCCGCTGAATTTTTTGTTCTCCTTAATCAAGCGCCTGATTTCAAGGATATTCAAGGCCAAAAATGACAGGAGCATTACAGAGGAAGAGCTGCTGACACTGGTAGAAGAAGCGCAAAATGAGGGCGGGATCAACGATAATGAGGGCGAACTGCTGAAAAACGCCATTGAGTTTTATGATCTGGAGGTCTCAGATATTTTGATTCCCCGGGTAGATGTGATCGCTGTGCAGATGGACAGTACACCAGCGGAGATCGACAAGGTGTTCAAAGAGTCCAGGCTGTCCCGGCTGCCGGTGTTCAATGATACGATCGACAGCATTACCGGTGTCTTGAATATGAAGGATTTTTATTATCAGGTGCTGGGGCAGGGCGATCCATTAGAGCAGGCCATAAAACCGGCGGTTTACGTTTTGGAGCAGATGCAGATTTCCGATCTGTTAAGGCTTTTGCAGCAGAAAAAGTCACACCTAGCCATTGTTACCGACGAATACGGCGGTACAGTGGGAATTGTGACCTTAGAGGATATTATTGAAGAGCTTGTCGGGGAGATTTGGGATGAGCACGATGTTGTGACCCAGGAATTTACAGAAATATCTGCCAACTGTTATCGGATTTCCTGCAATGCCAGCATTGCCAAAATGTTTGAGCTGTTTGCCATTGACGAGGAAATTGAAAGCAGCACGGTAGGCGGCTGGGTTATGGAACAGCTGGAGCGCGTACCTGTGCTTGGCGACAGTTTTCAGTACCAGAATTTGACTGTAACAGTGACAAACGCGGATGAACGCCGCCCGTTAGAGATTATTGTCATTGTGGACACCGCGCAGGCCACAGCGGAAAAGTAAATAGTTTTTTTCGCATTTCTGCCACTTTACAAATAGCGATTCGCAGAGCCTTCCATAGGCTGTGATTGTCTTTTTGGAAAGTGGCTTTTTTTTGTCCATTTTCCGTTCCAGCCAGCAATCCAGCCGTCGGATGAAAAAATCCACTATCCAGCCCAGGAGAAAAAGATGGACGGCTTTGCAAAGCAAAATAAAATATTTCATGAAGCATAATTCTCCCATCCTTTGAGATAACCTTAGTATTCCAAAAATTTCTTCCCCTATGCGGGATTCTGGAATACTTTTTTTTGTTCTAAAAATGGGAAAAGCCTAATAGAATGAGAACAAAAGAAAGGAATGAGAATACAAATGCTGATTGTTAACAATGAACAAGCCTATCAAAATCATCCAATCCTACAGTACATACCCAGAAAGATTCGCCGCTGCCTGTATTCAATTGATTTTGACGGATTGGAAGAGATCCGTCTGCGGCAGGGCAGGCCGGTAATGCTGTATTATTGCGACGCGGCATACTTCATTACTTCGAAAGGAATGCTGGCCAAGAGCCCGGAGCAGGTCGTGTGTATAACAAAGCAGGACATATTAGAAGGGATGGAGCTGATTTGCGAGGCGTCTGTATACGCTGTGGAAAATGAAATCCGGAATGGATTTATCACCATCGGCGGCGGCAGCCGGGTGGGTATCACGGGGACGGCAGTGGTAGATCATGGCATGATTTCGAATATCAAGAATATTTCCGGACTGAATTACCGGGTTGCCCGGGAGATGATAGGCATATCGGACAAGTTGATGGATGCCGTGATGCCGGGCGGCAAAATCCAAAACACGCTGTTGATCTCCCCGCCGCAATGCGGCAAAACAACACTCTTGCGAGATATTATCCGCAATATTTCCCGGCGTGGGCATAAAATCGGTGTCGCGGACGAACGAAGCGAGCTCGCGGCCATGACCAACGGGTATCCGGGCTATGATTTGGGCTACGCTTGTGATGTATTGGAGGGTGCACCGAAAAGCCAGGCTATGCTGATGCTTCTGCGGAGCATGTCGCCGGAGGTGATCGCTACGGATGAATTGGGCGGTAAAGCGGATATTGCGGCGATTACAAAAATCATGCATGCGGGGGTAAAGATTATCGCCACTATACATAGTGAAAACCGAATGGAGCTGGCCCGAAGGCCAGATGCCAAGGCGCTTTTGGAGCACTTCGACTGCCTAATTACCCTTAGCCGGAAAAACGGGGTAGGGACCGTGGAGGAAATTTATCATGGTGCTTAAATGGCTGGGAAGCGGCCTGATCGTGGGTGCGGCGACTATGGCGGGCCTTTGGAAGGCCAGGAGCCTGTCCTGCCGGGTGGAGTCGCTGATCCGGCTGAAAACAGCCCTTTCTGTGCTGGAAAGTGAGATCACGTTTTCCGCAAACAGCCTGAAGCAGGCATTCCTGCGGATTGAACGGACGGTAGACGCGGCGGGATTGTTTGCCCAGGCAGGAGAAGATATTATCAGCGTTGGCGTGGAACAGGCCTGGAAGCAGGCGGTGGACAGCAGGAAAAAGACGTTATGCCTGACAGAGCAGGACGCAGATCTTTTAAAAACGCTGGCGGCGGAACTGGGGATGACTGACCGGGAAAACCAGATCAAGAATATCCGCCGGGTTTCGGCGCTTTTAGAAGCGGCAGCGGGCCAGGCCCGGGCGGATTATGAGCAAACGGCAAAGCTTTACCGCTCCGGCGGTTTGTTAGCAGGGCTTTTGTTTGTGATTTTACTGTTTTAAAGGAGCGTTTTCATGAATGTAGATTTGATATTTCAAATCGCCGGCGTAGGTATTGTGGTGGCGGTTTTAAACCAGCTTCTAGTTCGGTCGGGCCGGGAGGAGCAGGCGCTTTTGACGACCATTGCCGGGCTTGTGGTCGTATTGTTTATGCTGACCAGCGAAATTGGAGATTTGTTTGAAACGATCAAGAATATTTTCCACCTGTAGCCTCAGCGGATAAGGAGGCTACTATGGATATTTTTCAAATCATCGCCATTGCGGTAGTGGGAGCGGTGCTGGCCATGACGCTCAGGCCGTACCGGCCGGAGCTGGCAGTTTTAATCGGGATTGCCGCCGGCGTAATGGTGCTGTTTTTTACAGTGGACAGCCTGTCGCAGATGATAGAGGCTTTTGGGGAAATTATGGAAAAAAGTGGGATTGATATGCGGTATTTCAAGCTGGTAGTCAAAATTATTGGGATCGCGTATATCAGCCAGTTTGCCAGTGAGCTCTTGAAGGACTGCGGGGAGGGCGCCATTGCGCTGAAGGTAGAATTCGCCGGGAAGGTATGCATAATGCTCTTGGCAGTACCGATCATATCCGGCTTTTTGGATATCGTAATCAAAACCCTGGCTGATTTTTAGGTAGGAGAGCTGCAAATGAAAAAATGGTTATTGATCGTCTGGATGCTGCTTGCGGTATGCATGCCGGTGTTTGCGGAAGAAAGCCCAACGCTGGCGGGAGAGGATTTATTCAATGAAACCGCCCGGCAGGTTGTAGAGGGGGAATTTACCCTAGACCCGGTCAAGCTGATCAATATGGGGCTGGAAAAGCTGTTTTCAGAGATTACCCAAAGCCGGGAGATTTTAGTAAGCATGCTGGTGATTGCGGCTGTGTCCGGGGTTTTAAATGCCATGCAGTCCTCCTTGAGTGAGGGCGGCGTCAGTGAAACAGCGTTTTTTGCTTGTTTTACCCTGATGACTGCTGCGGTTGTGCAGATTTTTTCGATTACCGTTGGCTATGGTGTGGAGGTAATCCATCAGCTTTCGGAATTTATTACAAAGCTGGCGCCTCTATTTACCATCCTGATGGTTTCCGGCGGCGCGGTCACATCGGCGGCGGTGTTTAATCCGGTACTGTCCGGTGCTGTGTATGTGATTACCTTTGTGGTTGATAAATGTATTGTACCCCTGGTGTATTTAGGTGCGGTGCTGGGGATCGTAAATAATATCAGCGCCAAGGTGCAGATCACGAAATTTAACGCCTTAATCCGGTCGCTGGCAAAATGGATTTTAACCGCGGTGCTTACTATATTCACCAGTATTACGGCGATATATGGCTTTAGCGCCCCGGTCTTAGACGGCGTCAAGCTGAAGGCGGTCAAATTTGCTGTAGGAAGCCTGGTGCCGGTGGTCGGCGGACTATTATCAGATACAGTAGAAACGGTTTTAAACGGTACCCGGCTGGTCAAAAACGCCGCCGGCGTAGCCGGGATGGTGGCGGTCTGCGCCATAGCCTTAGTTCCTATTCTGAAAATTGGGGTGATGATTCTGATGCTGAAGCTGGCGGCGGCAGCCATTGAACCGCTGACAGATAAGCGGATGACAGATATGGTCAGCGACGTGACCGGATCGGTCGTCACGATTTTTGCTATGGTGATCACCACGGCCATGCTGTTTATCATTTGTATCGGTATTATGGTGGGCGCCACCAACGCGTAAAGGAGCAAAGCAATGAAAGCGTATATTATAACAATTATGGGGGCAGCCCTTTTGTCTGTGTTTTCGGATTTGATCCTGCCCAAGAGCTGGCGGAAATATGTACGGATGATTACAGGGCTGATCGTCATTTCTGTAATCATTGCCCCAGTCGCCAAGCTGCGGGATATTGACCTTTTGCGGGATTTTCAGCTGGAGGAAACGGTGATCGAGGAAGGCCAGCAGGATACTGGCCGGCGGGTTGCGGAAGAGTTGGAGCTGCGGATCGCGCAGGACGCGGCTCAGCGGATATTGGATGAGTTTGGGATCGCGGTGCAGGTCCGGGTCAGTGTGCAGACAGACGCGGAATACAGAATTGAGTATGTGAAAACCATGGAAATCACCGGGAAAGACCTGCCTGCTGGGGTCAAAGAGCGGATGCAGGAAGTGTATGACGTCCGGGAGGTAATCATCCATGCATGAAAAAATGGGAAATTTATTCAAAAGAATGAATATCTTGAACAGCAAGTATATATACATAATAATATTGATAGGGGTTGTATTTATGCTGTTTGCCGGAAGCCTTCCTGGTAAAAAAGAGGAAAAGCCCGCGCCTGCGGAAGAATTTTCTGAGGAAGCAGATTTAAAGGAAATTATCGGGAAGATCCGGGGCGTTGGCGAGGTCGAGGTGATGGTCACTTACTATTCCGATACGGAAAAGGCACTGGCCTATGAGACCCAGGAGGAAAATAACAAAAAGGATTCCGGAGAAGAAGCCAGCATAAATCAGAAAGCCGTTATGTCTGACGGCGCTCCTGTAGTATTGAAAAATCTTTACCCAAAGGTGAAAGGAGTGGTGGTGGTCGCCGAAGGTGCGGGAAATATAACAGTCAAAAAAGAGATCCAGGACGCGGTTACGACGGCTTTAGACGTAGCGGTGCACAAGGTATGTGTGCTGGAAAAAAATGATTAGGAGGAACAGGAAATGATGGTATTGAAAAGGAAAGAGATTGTTGCGGCGGCGCTGGTGGTACTGATTGGCGTGGCGGGGTATTTGAATTGGTCCTATCAGGATACCATTCAGGTGACCGACGGTGAAAGCTATATTGAAACCGGGAAAAAATTAGGTGAGGCCCAGTATGTAAATTCCCATAAGGAAGATGTCGAAGAAAATAAAGGTGAAAATCCGGAAGAGCAGGCAGCCCAGGAAAACGGTGAAGAACAGCAGGCGGAAGAAACCAACGCCGCTGAAGGCGACTATTTTGTAGAGGCCCGGCTGGAAAAAGAGAATTCCCGCTCTAAGGCGCTGGAAATCTTGAACCAAACGGCGGCCAATGAAAGCTTCGACCAGGATACCCGCCAACAGGCCCAGGCCCAGATCCTGGCTATGGCCAGCAACGTGGAAAAGGAGACAGTTATTGAAAATATCGCCAAAGCCAAAGGGTATCCGGATATCTCTGTTTATATCGATGGGGAAGAAGTCAGCATTGTTGTAAAAAAGGATAATTTTTCCGACGAAGATGTAGCCAAGATTAAGGATATTGCCACGGAACAGCTTGGAATCAGCGGAAAAAATATAAAAATTGTGCAAGTCCAATAAAATTTTGATAAAAGTGCATAATAAGAGTTGAAGTTTCATGCTAAGTTTGATATAATGAGAAAAACAGCTTGTTGAGGAGGAATTTACCATGGATGAAAATACAATGAACAATAATGTGATAGAAGAAGTTGCCGAGATTCCGGCTCAGGAGGAAACGATCGGGAATATCAAAATCGCTGTGGATGTGATCGCCACGATCGCCGGAATTGCTACGATGGAAATCCAAGGCGTAGCCAGTATGTGCACGTCCTTTGCAGGCGGTATTGCGGAAATCCTGGGCACAAAGAAGAGCCCAACTCGGGGCGTAAAGGTAGAAATGACCGAAGCGGGCACCACCATTGATGTATATATTGTGGTCGATTATGGGGTCCGGATTCCGGAGCTTGCCTGGGAAGTGCAGGAGAATGTGAAAAATAGCGTAGAATCCATGTTGACGGCATCAGCTTCGCGAAAGAAAAGGAAAAGGAAGCGGAAAAACAGGACGCTGCGGATCAGGAAGCGGAGGAGGAAATTATCGTCGAGGAAACGGAGATCGAGGAAATTCCGGAAGATGCGGAAACTGAGGTATAATGAAAAGCGGGACGGCGGAGCTGTCCCGCTTTTTGCACACGGGATAATTTGTGAAAATAACTTGCCTTTTTAACCAATATAAGGTATAATGATTCCATAGTGTTTTCCGACGGCATACCGGGGAAAACGGAGTTTTTACGGGAAGCGGGTGTGGTTATGCGGAAAAAACAATCCCGGAGCGAGGCGAGAGCGGAAGCGTTCAAGCTGGTATTTCAGCTGGAAACCAATCATGATGATATTGAATTTTTGATCCAGGAAATGCTTGCAAATCGGCCAAAATCCGTGGATAATATCGAATATATCCGGCACGTTGTGTATGGCGTATTTGAAAAAAAACAGGAGCTGGAGGCGGATATCCAGGCGAATCTGAGCCAGCGGTGGACTTTAAGCCGGGTTTCTAAGGTGGCGCTGGCGGTTTTAAAGGTTGCTATCTATGAGATCAAATATGTAGAGGACGTACCCCACAAGGTGGCGATCAACGAGGCTATAGAATTGGAAAAGAAATACGACGAGCCGGATAATTCCGCGTTTGTCAACGGCGTATTGGGAGGCTTTTGCCGGAGACAAAAGGCATAGCGGCAGGCTTTTGGATAAAGGAGAAAATAATGGGACCCAGGATTGCGACAGTTTCGCAGATCAACGGATATGTGAAGAAGGTTTTGGACACCAATATTTTGCTGAATGATATTTGGATCAAGGGCGAGATCTCAAATTTTAAGCTGCATTATTCCGGCCATATGTACATCACCTTAAAGGATGAAGGGGGTGTATTGAAGGCTGTGATGTTTAAATCTGCGGCG
>CBCTZG010000057.1:0-17075 GCA_965151315.1 uncultured Clostridia bacterium | reverse complement strand
GTTAACCTTTATAGAACCACGCGACTATCGCGTGGTTTTCGGTATACAAAAAAACCATCACCAGAGATTTGGTGATGGTTTTTTGCGTTCTGAAGGGTGGCTGGTTAAGAAAGTATTTTAAAAAATCAACATGGCGCACTTTTCTTGATAAGTTCGAAAGAATTGCTTCCGAGTGGTTTTCTTGGATATAAGAAAACGGGGGCTGCGGGGCAGGCCGTCGCTGCCTGCAAACTGCCGCCGGATCCGGCCGTGGTCACTGGCCGGAAACTTTTACAGCGGCAGCAGGATCGGCTGCCGGTTTTCAAACACCGCGTATTCCTTAATGCCCAGGGACAAAAGAAGCGACCGGGTCTGGCCGAAGGCATAGGCCATATGCGCCGGCTGATGGGCGTCGGAGCCGATGGTCACAAACCGGCCGCCCAGCGCGAAGTACCGCTGGATGATTTCCTTGCTGGGGTTGGGGCTTTCCAGGCCGTATTTATAGCCGGCAGTGTTGACCTCGATGGCCTTGCCCGCGGCGATGATCGTTGTCAAGACCTGGTCTAAAATATCGGCATATTTCGCGTAGGAATAAAAATCGCTGACCGGCGCTTTTTTATTTTTCACATCGGGGATATACCGGATGATATAGTCGATATGGCCATAGGCGTCGAAATCCGAAAAGCTGCGCACATTGTCGATAATGGATTGAAAATATCGCATAAGCCCTTGGTGGACGGTGATATTTTCCCAGTAATCAGGATAATATGGATCGCCGTTGACAGCGATGTGGGAAGACCCGATAATATAATCGAATTGCCGGCCGGCCAGCAGGCTGTTCAGTTTAGAAACGATCCCCGGCTGCAGGCCAAGCTCCATGCCCCGGAGAATTTTGATCTTCCCTTTGTATTTGTCCCGGAGCGCCGCGATTTCTGCCAGGTATTTGTCCGCATCAAACGTAAAAATGGTGCCGTCCGGGCAGAGTGGATAGTCGTAGTCGATATGGTCGGTAAAGCAGATCCGGGAAAGCCCCTGGGCGATCCCGCCTAAAACCATGTCCTCCATAGGGGTTTCCGAGTCCCCGGAATAGTCGGTATGTAAATGGCAGTCTGATAAAATCATACAAAACCCTCCTGTTCTTTCGGACCTCATTATATCCCAAACCAATCTTTTTTGCAATATCCCCACAAAAGGTTTGACAATTTTGTAAAAATGGCATAAAATAGAGATAGTATAAAATGCGGAGGTGGCAGACATGGATAATTTTGCGATCACCATTGCCCGAAGCTACGGCAGCGGCGGGAAGATCATTGGAAAGGCGCTGGCGGAAGCGCTGGATATTGATTTTGTGGACCGGGAGCTTTTGCAGCTGGCCTCCATCGAAAGCGGGATCAGTGAGCTTTTATTTAACGAGGCGGACGAGGACGAAAAGCAGAAAACCGGCTTTATTTTTAAGCGGGCGGCTTATCGGGGCGGCCTGATCACCCCGGAGGAGGAAGGCTTTACCTCCAATGAAAACCTGTTTAATTTCCAGGCTAAGGTCTTAAAGCAGCTGCTCCGGAAGGAATCCTTTGTGGTCATGGGCCGGGCGGCTAACTATGTGCTGCGCAATTATCCCAACGTGGTCAGCGTGAATATCCAGGCGCCGCATGACTTTTTAGTCCAGACCGCTATGGAGAAAATGAAGATCAGCAAAAAGGACGCCCAGCGGTATGTGAGCCGGATCAATAAATATCGGTCAGATTACCATGCCTACTACACCGGTAAGGACTGGCTGGATCCCACCCAGTATGATCTGACCCTAAACAGCGAACGGGTCGGGTTGGACGGCTGCGTGGCGCTGATTCGGGATTATGTGCGGATGAAGCTGAAATTGAATTGATAAAGGAGAACGGGCATGGAAAAACGGAGTACGGAAATCGTGCGCAATACAAATGAGACAAAAATCAAGGCGGCGCTGTGCCTGGATGGCGCCGGCGCGGGAAAGATCGCTACAGGCATCGGATTTTTTGACCATATGCTCAAAAGCTTTGCCCGGCACGGCTTTTTTGACCTGGATATGGAAATCCTGGGGGATCTGGAGGTGGATTGCCACCATACAGTGGAAGATGCGGGTATTGTCCTGGGCACGGCCATCGCAAAGGCTCTGGGGGATAAAGCCGGCATCCGGCGTTATGGGTCGGTAATCCTGCCTATGGACGAAGCGCTGGTGTTATGCGCGTTAGACTTGTCGGGACGGCCGTATCTGGCGTACGATCTGGTGTTCCAGAAAGAATCTGTGGGCGGCTTTGACACGGAAATGGCCCGGGAATTTTTCTACGCCGTATCCTACGCGGCGGGGATGAATCTGCATATTAAGCAGCTGGCCGGGACGAACAGCCACCATATTATTGAATGCGCGTTTAAAGCCTTTGCCAAGGCGCTGGACAGCGCTGCGGCGCCCGACCCCAGGATCCAGGGGGTATTGTCAACCAAGGGGACTCTTTAGAATACAGCGGACGAACGATTTATCAAAAAATAAATTGGCTTTCGTCCGTTTTTTATGGAGATTTCTAAAATTTCAAAAAAGGCGAAAATAAAGTTGTAATTTGCATGAAAATATTATATAATGGAAGCTGGTATTGTATGGCTATTCAGGATAGAAGGGACGGTGACGGCGGGGATGCTGTTTCAAAGGATTCGGTATGATGTGAAAGCGGTTTTGGAGCGGGATCCGGCCGCCCGGAATGGATTTGAGGTTTTTTTCCTGTATCCCGGCGTAGCCGCCGTGATTTGGCATCGGGCGGCCCACTTTTTTTACCGGCATCACTTGAAGTTTATCGCCCGCTGGATTTCCCAGTGTGTCCGGTTCTGGACCGGGATCGAGATCCATCCCGGGGCAGTCATCGGCAAGGGCCTTTTTATTGACCACGGTATGGGCGTTGTAATCGGGGAAACAGCGGTAATCGGGGACAATTGCACCTTGTACCAGGGGGTAACCTTAGGGGGCACTGGCAAAGAAAAAGGCAAGCGGCACCCCACTTTGGGCAATAACGTAATGGTAGGCAGCGGCGCCAAGGTCTTAGGCCCATTTACAGTGGGGGACAATTCCAAGATCGCCGCAGGCGCGGTGGTGCTTTCCGAGGTGCCGCCCAATTCTACCTGCGTAGGCGTACCCGCGCGGATTGTGAAGCGGGAAGGTGTCCGGGTTACGGCGGATTTGGATCAGGTGACGATCCCGGACCCAATTTCTTTGCAGATGTGTACGCTGTCCGTCCACGTGGCCGGGCTGGAAAAACGAATTAAGGAGCTGGAGGCCCAGCTCCGGGAGGATGATCAGCATGAAGATTTATAATACAATGACCCGGAAAAAGGAGGAGTTTGTCCCCATTGACCCGGGAGAGGTGAAGATGTATTCCTGCGGCCCTACGGTTTACGATTATTTCCATATTGGTAACGCCCGGCCGTTTATTATTTTTGATACCATGCGCCGGTATCTGGAATACCGGGGGTATACAGTCAAGTTTGTACAAAATTTTACGGATATTGACGATAAAATGATCAAACGGGCTAACCAGGAAGGGATCACGGTCAAGGAACTGGGAGAACGGTTTATCGCGGAGTATTTCAAGGACGCGAAAGCCTTAGGGATCCGGGAGGCAACGGTGCACCCAAAGGCTACGGAAAATATCGACGCGATCATTGCCATTATCCAGGATCTGGAGAAGAAGGGATACGCCTACGCTGTAGACGGGAATGTATATTTTTCTACCAAGAAATTTTCGGAATACGGCAAGCTTTCCCAGCAGCCGCTGGAGGATTTAGAGGCCGGCGCCCGGATCGATGTGAACGAGCATAAGCGAGACGCTATGGACTTCGCCCTCTGGAAGGCACGGAAGGAAGGGGAGCCCGCCTGGGAAAGCCCCTGGGGCATGGGCCGGCCGGGATGGCATATCGAATGCTCCGCTATGGCCAATAAATATTTGGGCAAAACCATTGATATCCATTCCGGGGGCAAGGATCTGGTATTTCCCCATCACGAAAACGAGATCGCCCAGAGCGAATGCGCCAACGGCCAGTGCTTCGCCAACTATTGGATGCACAACGGCTATATCAATATTGACAACCAGAAGATGAGCAAGTCCCTGGGGAACTTCTTTACCGTCCGGGATATTGCCAAGAAGTATGATTATGAAATCATCCGGTTTTTCATGCTGTCCGCCCATTACCGCAATCCGATCAATTTCAGCGAAACGCTGATGGAGCAGGCAAAGTCGGCGGTAGAACGGGTGTACACCTGCATCGGCAACCTGCAGTTTTTGCTGGAGAACAGCGAGGATCGGCCTTTGAATCTGGAGGAACAGGCGTTGGAGAAAGCGCTTTCGGAATGCAGGCAGAAGTTTATAGACGCTATGGATGACGACCTGAACACAGCTGATGGGATCGCGGCTATTTTTGATATCGTATATGCCGCGAACACCCATTTATCCAGCGAGACCAAAAATGCCAGGCTGATTGTGGAAAAGACATTGGATACGATTCATGAGTTGGGGGATGTTTTAGGACTGTTTTCCAAGAAGGAAGCTGCTTTGGATGAAACGGTGGAAGCACTGATTGCGGAGCGAAACCAGGCCCGACAGGAGAAAAACTGGGCCCGGGCCGACGAGATCCGGGATCAGCTCAAGGCTATGAACATTGCTTTGAAGGATACGCCTATGGGCGTACAGTGGAGTTATATTGAATAGTACAGGTGATGAAATGGAATTGACGAAAAAGCCCAGCCAATATACGCCCCTGGTCTTGGCGTATATTGGGGACGGCGTTTACGAGGTGTATGTCCGCAGCCGGCTCCTGGCGGAAAACCCGGAGCTGCCGGCCCATAAGCTCCATGTCCTGGCCACTCGGCGGGTGAAGGCCCGTGCCCAAAGCCAAAGCATGCTGGCGATAGAGCCTATGCTTTCGGAATCGGAGCTGGCGGTCTATAAGCGGGGGCGGAACGCAAAGTCGGCGACCGTCCCTAAAAACGCCGATGTGTCGGACTATCGCCGGGCAACCGGCTTTGAAGCGCTGGTGGGCTATTTGTACTTAACAGGCGATCGGGAAAGAACGGAAAAAATTATGGAAACCGCGTATGTTTACGCGGTGGACTGAGCCATAGAATTTCACAGAAGGGAATGGGAACAGAATGGAACAAAAGAGGATCAAAGAGCTTTCAATTATTGCCAACCGGGTTCGGAAAGATGCGCTGACTGCGGTCTACAGCGCCAATTCGGGGCATCCGGGCGGTTCGCTTTCCGTGGCGGATTTGCTGACGCTGCTTTATTTTGAAGTGATGCGTGTGGATCCGAAGAATCCGAAAGATCCGGACCGGGATCGGTTTGTGCTTTCCAAGGGGCACACGGCGCCGGCCTTATACGGTGTATTGGCGGAACGGGGATTTTTCCCGGTAGAGGACATAAAGACCTTCCGGCGGATTGACAGCTATCTTCAGGGTCATCCGGATATGAAGCATGTCCCCGGCGTGGATATGTCAACTGGCTCCCTGGGCCAGGGGGTTTCCGCCGCAGGCGGCATGGCGCTGGCAGCTAAGCTGGATCACAAGGACTACCGGGTGTACGCCGCGCTGGGCGACGGCGAACTGGAAGAGGGGCAGGTCTGGGAGCAGGCCATGTTTGCGGCCCACTATCAGCTGGACAACCTGACTATATTTATTGATTTTAACGGCTTGCAGATCGACGGGGATATCCGGGAGGTCATGAACCCCACGCCGATCGATCAAAAATTCGAGGCCTTTGGGTGGCACGTCATTCCAGCGGATGCCCATGATTTTGAAAGCCTGCTGGCGGCGGTGAATGAGGCGAAGAATACAAAGGGGCGGCCCACAGCGGTGATTATGCGTTCAGTCAAAGGGAAAAACGTGTCCTTTATGGAAAATAACGCAAGCTGGCACGGCGCGGCCCCCAATCAGGAGCAGTATGAGCAGGCGATCCGCGAGCTGGACGGGAAAATCAAGGAACTGGAGGCGACATTATAATGGCAAAACGGGCGACAAGAGAATCTTATGGCGCGGCGCTGGCACAGTACGGCAGTGATGAACGGATCGTAGTGCTGGACGCCGACCTTTCCAAATCCACAAAGACAGAAGTTTTTAAAAAGGCGTATCCGGAACGGTTCATCAACGCGGGGATTGCCGAGGGGAATATGATGAGCGTGGCGGCGGGATTGGCGGCCTGCGGCAAAATCGCCTTTGCCTCCAGCTTTGCCATGTTTGCGGCCGGCCGGGCCTTTGAGCAGATCCGAAATTCTATTGGATATCCGGGGCTGAACGTAAAAATCGGCGCCACCCACGCGGGGATTTCCGTAGGCGAGGACGGCGCCACACATCAATGCCTGGAGGATATTGCCCTGATGCGGTCCATCCCCAATATGGCTGTGATCAATCCCGCGGACGATGTGGAGGCTATGGCCTGCGTCAAGGCGGCCATTGACCACGACGGCCCGGTCTATATGCGGTTCGCTCGGCTGGCGGTAGAGGACGTCAATCCGGCGGATTACCAGTTCCAGCTGGGGAAAGGCGTGACGCTGGCCGACGGCAGCGACGTAACCTTAATCGGGACAGGCTTGATGGTAGCGGAAGCGCTGAAAGCCCGGGATTTATTGGCAGCAGAAGGGATTAGCGCCCGGGTGATCAATATCCATACGATTAAACCTATTGACGAAGAGCTGATCACAAGGGCGGCCCGGGAAACTGGCGCCATTGTGACGGCGGAGGAGCATTATATTATGGGCGGATTGGGCAGCGCGGTTTGCGAAGTGGTCTGCAAAAACGCGCCGGCCCCGGTACGGATCGTGGGAACAGACCGGTTCGGGAAATCCGGCAAGCCTGCGGAACTGTTCCGGGAATACGGGTTAACAGCGGAGAATATCGCGGCCCAGGCGAAAGAAGTTATAAAAATGAAAAAGTGACGGGAGTGTGTTGTGATGAGGAGGATAGCCCTATTTCTGCTATGCACGGCGCTGGCGCTGGGGACGGCTGCCTGCGGGAATGACAGCAGCCAGACTGTAGGGGAGCAAGCGGCCAGGCAGGCGGGAAAGGTATATAAAACCATTGCGCCGGAGAAGGTTTTGACCTTGGAAAATGTGTCCGGCGTGGTATCCTATACGCCGGTGCAGGAAACAAAAAAAACCAGCAAGGGCGCCACGGTGCTTTACCGCAGCGAGCCTGTAGGCCAGGGGGACGTGGTGCAGGTGGATGTGTACCAGCCCAGTACCCGGGTGACGGAGGAAGAAATCCGCAAGCTCTTTGACGAGGAAAAAGAAAAACGCCCTAAGGCAGAAGAGGTGGCGGATTTAGGGGTGGAAGCCTTTATTGCCATTCCGTCGATCCATATGATAAAGGGTGGATATTATGTAAAAATAACGGCGGGCTCTGGCGGCGGCGACGAGCAGAAAAGCCTTTTGAAAACGATGGCCCAGACGGCCCTTGGGAATTTGGACGAGCTTTTGAAATAAAACGACGGAGGACAGAGATGGAACAAGTCAGAAGAATTTATGTGGAGAAAAAAACCGGCTTCGACGTAGAGGCCAAAGGTGTTTTGGCAGATCTGCGGGAGAATCTTTCCTTAACAGGATTAACAGCGGTTCGGGTCGTGAACCGGTATGACATTTCCGGCCTGTCCCAGGCGGAGTATGATCGGGCGAAGCCCCTGGTTTTCTATGAGCCGCCGGTAGATAACGCCTATGAAGAGGAGCTGCAGGTGGAGGATGGTGCGCTGGTATTTGCGGTAGAGTATCTGCCCGGTCAGTTTGACCAGCGGGCGGCTTCGGCGGAGGAATGCGTTTCGATCCTGACGCAAAAGGAACGGCCCATGGTGCGTTCCGCAAAGGTATATATCCTGAAAGGGATTACAAAGGAAGACCTGGAACGGGTGAAAACATACCTGATCAATCCGGTAGAGGCCCGGGAAGCTTCCCTGGACAAGCCCAAAAGCCTGCTTATGGAAACGGAGCGGCCGGCGGATGTAGCAGCGGTGGAGGGTTTTATTGCTATGGACGCGCAAGGGCTTTCCGAGCTGCTTGCCCAGATGGGTTTTGCTATGGATTTAGACGACCTGCTGTTTTGCCAGAATTATTTTAAAAATACAGAAAAACGGGATCCTACTGTCACGGAGCTGCGGATGATCGATACCTATTGGTCCGATCATTGCCGGCATACCACATTCTCGACTAAGATTAATCACGTACATATTCCAGATGGGAAATACGCTGATGTGATCCGGACTGCCTACGATGAATACTTGGCAGCTAAGGCGGAATTATACGCGCCGGATCGAAATACCTGCCTAATGAATATGGCGACGATCATTGTCAAGCAGCTGAAAAAGGCGGGAAAGCTGAAGGAAATTGACGAATCTGAGGAAATTAACGCCTGCAGTATTGTAGTGGATGTGGATGTGGACGGAAAGACAGAGCCCTGGCTCATCATGTTCAAAAACGAGACCCACAACCATCCCACGGAAATTGAGCCTTTTGGCGGCGCGGCTACCTGCTTGGGCGGCGCCATCCGGGATCCGCTGTCCGGCCGGTCTTATGTGTACCAGGCCATGCGTGTAACCGGCAGCGGCGATCCCCGGGCGACTTATGGGCAGACCCATGCGGGAAAGCTTATGCAGCGGAAAATCACGACCGGCGCCGCGGCGGGCTACTCCTCTTACGGGAATCAGATCGGGCTTGCTACCGGCCAGGTGGCGGAAATTTATGACGAGGGCTATATTGCCAAACGGATGGAAATCGGCGCGGTAATCGGCGCAGCGCCGAAGAAAAATGTGATCCGGGAAGTGCCGGCGGCGGGGGATGTCGTCATCCTTTTGGGGGGCCGGACGGGCCGGGATGGCTGCGGCGGCGCAACAGGCTCATCTAAGGCCCATACCGAGGAATCCATTACTACCTGCGGCAGCGAGGTGCAGAAGGGAAATCCGCCGGTGGAGCGGAAGATCCAGCGGCTGTTCCGAAAGGAAAAGGTTACCACGCTCATCAAGCGCTGCAACGACTTCGGCGCCGGCGGCGTGTCGGTGGCTATTGGCGAGCTTGCCGACGGTTTGGTGATCGATTTGGACAAGGTGCCGAAAAAATATGAGGGCCTAGACGGTACCGAGCTGGCGATCAGCGAATCCCAGGAGCGGATGGCAGTGGTCGTCCGGGCGGAAGATGCCGAAAAGTTTATTGGCTACGCCCGGGAAGAAAATCTGGAAGCTACGGCGGTGGCTTTGGTGACGGAGGAGCCCAGGCTGGTGATGCACTGGCGGGGGGCCACGATCTGCGATATTGCCCGGGAATTTTTAAATACCAACGGCGCCACAAAAAATACGGATGTAGAGGTGGTTTTGCCGAACGCGGAAGAAAACTTTTTCCAGACGCCTGCGGTCGGTGATGCCCGGGAAAAATGGCTGGCGGTTTTAGGGGATTTGAACGTTTGCTCCCAAAAAGGGCTCTGCGAACGGTTTGACTCGACCATTGGCGCGAATACGGTCCTGATGCCGTTTGGCGGCAAGTATCAGCTGACGCCGGCGGACGGTATGGCGGCAAAGGTACCCGTTTTAAACGGGGAAACCAATACCGCCACGGTAATGAGCTTTGGCTATAACCCGAAGCTGTCCAAGTGGAGCCAGTATCACGGCGCTGTGTATGCGATCATTGAGTCCGTGTCTAAGGCGGTGGCCTTGGGGGCGGATTATAGAACGATATATCTCACATTCCAGGAATACTTTGAACGGTTGGGCAGCGACCCGAAACGGTGGGGGAAGCCCTTTGCCGCGCTGCTGGGCGCGTACCAGACCCAGCTTGCTTTGGGAATCGCCGCTATCGGCGGCAAGGATTCCATGAGCGGCAGCTTTAACGACCTGGATGTGCCCCCGACCCTGACCTCTTTTGCGGTAGCGCCGGTCGCGGCGGACAAGGTGGTTTCCCAGGAGCTGAAGCGGTGCGATTCCAAGCTGCTTCTGTTTAAGCTGAAGCGGGACGAAAACGATCTGCCGGATTTCGCGGCAGTAAAGGTGATGTACAGGGAGCTGTTCAGCTTGGTACAGGATGGAAAGGTGCGGGCTGCTTCCGTTGTGAAAGGTTTTGGCTTGGCAGAAACCGTGGCCAAGATGGCGTTCGGCAACGGGATTGGCGTACAGTTAACAGAGGCGGTTGATGAAGCGGCGTTGTTCGCGCCGGAAATCGGTTCTATTGTGGTGGAAACCAGTCTGGACACACAGGTGGAATACGGTGAGGAAATTGGCCGGACACAAAAGGCAGCCGTATTGGAAGCAGCAGGGGCACAGCTTACCATAGATGAGGCTTTGGCGGCGTGGACAAAACCATTAGAAAAGGTATTCCCCACAAAGGCCGGCGATTTTACCGAGGCGCCCCAAACCTACAGTTTTGAGGGCAGAAGCGCGGCAGTGGCCAAAGAAACCTTTGCCAAGCCCCGGATATTTATCCCGGTATTCCCGGGAACCAATTGCGAGTATGATACAGCGCGGGCATTTGCCCGGGCCGGCGGCGTACCGGACGTATTTGTTGTCCGGAACCTGGATTCTGACGACATAGCCTACTCTATGCGGGAAATGAAAAAGCGGATCGACCAGGCGCAGATCGTTATGCTGCCCGGCGGCTTTTCCGGCGGCGACGAGCCGGATGGATCCGGTAAATTTATTGCCACCGCCTTCCGGAACGTATTGGTCAAAGAGGCTGTGATGCATATGCTGAAAGACCGGGACGGCCTGATGCTGGGGATCTGCAACGGCTTTCAGGCCCTGATCAAGCTGGGGCTGGTGCCTTATGGGGAAATCCAGGATTTGGACGCGTCTTTCCCCACGCTGACCTTTAACACTATCGGCCGGCATGTATCCTGCTTGGTACGGACTCGGATTGCCTCGAATAAATCCCCCTGGCTTTCAAATGTCAATACCGGCGATACGCATATGATCGCCGTATCTCACGGGGAAGGACGGTTTATTGCCTCGCCGGAGCAGGTGGCTGCGCTGGCAGCAAACGGTCAGATTGCCACCCAGTATGTGGATTATGACGGCAGCGCTACCTATGATATCCGTTATAACCCCAACGGTTCCGTATCCGCCATTGAGGGCATTACCAGCCCGGATGGACGGGTTTTTGGGAAAATGGGACATTCTGAACGGATTGGAAACCATGTATTCCAAAACGTCCCGGGCGAGAAGGATCAGATGCTGTTTAAGTCCGGCGTAGAATATTTTCAATAAAACAAACGGGGACGGCATCAGACGGGTGCCGTCCGTATTTTCATTGCAACGAAAAGGAGAACGCCATGAAGCCCAATATCGGTGTTGTATTTCCGGAGGTTCAAGATCCGGAAATGGCCAAAAAAAGCATTCAAAAAATTAAGATTTCCAAGCACCGCCGGCGGATGGAGGTTTTTTTAGAGGAAGAGGCTGCCCAGGATGCCCTGGCAAAGCTGGAAGAACAGCTGCGGCGGGGATACCGGCTATCCAGTGTGCATGTGGCGGACCGCCGGGAAGCAGAGAAACTGCAGGGAAAAGCCAAAAGCCCGCAGCCTGCCGTGAAGCCGGAGACCTTGGAGAGGACGTCGGATCCTGCTGTGCCGGCGCCTGCCCCGAAAAAGCGGGTCATGATTGATTTGGGTAAGGCGCAGATCACGGAAATGATTTACGGCAGCGCGATTCGGGATACCCTTGTGCCCATTTCCGCCATTGACGAACATTCGGATAAGGTCTGCTTTACAGGGGAAATTTTTGGGATCGAATACAAGGACATCAAAAGCCGGAAAACAGAGAAGGAATTTCATATTGTGATGCTGGATGTAACCGATTTTGAAGATTCGATTTCGGTACAGATGTTTTTAAATAAATCTGAAAAGGATGACGCGGCATTCCTGGATTTGAAAGCAAGGCTGAAAAAGGGGTTGCAGGTTGTAATCCGGGGCCGGGCTCAGTATAATGATTATGCCAAGGAGGTCGTGGTTTCAGCCAACGCCATTGGCGAAACTCTGAAAACGGAGGAGCGAATGGATCTGGCGGAGGAAAAGCGTGTAGAGCTGCATCTGCATACACAAATGTCCGCCATGGACGCAGTATCTGCCACAAAGGACCTGATCGGCCGGGCTGTGAAATGGGGCCATAAGGCTATCGCCATTACTGATCACGGTGTGGTGCAGTCTTACCCAGACGCTATGAAGGCTTCGGATAATAACGAAAAGATCAAGGTACTCTACGGGGTGGAGGGCTATTTGATTGACGACAGTGCGAAAATCGTCTACGGGGCCAAGGATGAAACGGTGGACGGTGGGTTTGTGGTTTTTGACATTGAGACCACAGGCCTGGACAAAGAGAAGAATAATATTACAGAAATCGGTGCGGTGAAGGTAGAAAACGGCAGCATTACAGAGCGGTGGTCCACCTTTGTCAATCCGGGGGAGCCCATCCCCCAGAATATTGTAGAGCTGACCAATATTACCGATGAAATGGTCAAGGACGCGCCGTCCATTGGGGAAATCCTGCCGGATTTCCTGGCGTTTTGCCAGGGCTGTGTGTTGGTGGCCCATAACGCCCGGTTTGACGTTGGCTTTATCCAGACGGCTGCCGGCAGGCTGGGGCTCAGATTTGATTTTGCCTATTTAGATACTCTGCAGCTTGCCCGGTGCCTGTATCCGGAGCTTGCTAACCATAAGCTGAATAATTTGACCCGGCATTTGAATATCATGCTGGAAAACCATCACCGGGCAGTGGACGATGCCAAGGCCACAGCGGAGATTTTTATCAAGATGCTAGAGGAGCTGCGGGGACAGGAAAAGACGGCCCTGGCAAAGCTAAATAGCCAGTTTGACCTGGCCCAGGCCGCAAAACGCAACAAGGCCTACCACATTATCCTGCTGGCAAAAAATGAAACCGGGATCCGGCACATTTATGAGATGGTATCCGATTCCCATTTAAAATACTTTTTCCGCACACCCAGGATCCCCCGGAGCCTGCTGGAGGAGAAACGGGAGGGATTGATTATCGGCTCAGCCTGCGAAGCGGGAGAGCTTTTCCGGGCAGTGGTGGCCGGTGAGTCGGAGGCGGAGCTGGAGCGGATCGCTTCCTTTTACGACTATCTGGAGATCCAGCCCATCGGCAATAATGCCTATATGAAACGGGAGGAAGAGTTTGCGGATATCCAAACGGACGCGGATCTGCAAAATTTGAATCGGAAGATTGTGGAATTGGGGGAACAGCTGCAAAAACCGGTGGTAGCCACCTGCGACGTACACTTCATGGATCCGGAGGGGGCCAACTACCGGAAGATCCTGATGCACTACAAGGGCTTTAAGGATGCCGACCAGCAGGCGCCGCTGTTTTTCCGGACTACTGAGGAAATGCTTGCGGAATTTTCCTATCTGGGCCGAGAGAAGGCCTATGCGGTGGTGGTAACGAATACGAACCAGATCGCAGATCTGATAGAGCCGGTGCGGCCGATCCCGAAAAAGAAATGCCCGCCGGAGATCGAAGGGGCCCAAGAGGGGATCATCGCGGATTCCACCCGGAAGGCTAAGGCCATTTACGGCGATCCGCTGCCCGCGCTTGTGCAGGAGCGGCTGGATAAGGAGCTCCATTCCATCACCACCTATGGCTTTTCAGTGATGTATAAAATTGCCCAGGAGCTGGTGCGCAAGTCCCTGAGCGACGGGTATCTGGTGGGTTCCCGTGGGTCTGTGGGATCGTCCTTTGTGGCGTTTTTATCCGATATTACTGAGGTCAATTCCCTGCCGCCCCATTACATCTGCCCCAACTGCAAGCATTCGGAATTTATCCAGGACGGCACTGGGATCTCTGGCTGTGACCTGCCGGATAAAAAATGCCCGGTCTGCGGGGCGGACTATAAAAAAGACGGCCACGATATCCCCTTTGAGACATTTTTAGGCTTTAAAGGCGATAAGGAGCCAGATATCGACCTGAACTTTTCCGGCGAGTACCAGCCGGTGATTCATAAATATACGGAAACCTACTTCGGCGAGGGCTTTGTGTTCCGGGCGGGGACGATTGGCACCGTGGCGGAAAAAACAGCATATGGGTATGTGAAAAAATATGCGGAGGAAAAAGGCATCCATATCCGCAACGCGGAGATGAAGCGGCTGGCGGCCGGCTGTGTGGGCGTAAAGCGGACCAGCGGGCAGCATCCCGGGGGGATTATTGTTGTGCCCCATAAAAATAATATCCATGAGTTCTGCCCGGTGCAGCACCCGGCGGACGACCCAAACTCTGATATTATCACCACCCATTTCGATTATCACTCCATTGACCAGAACCTGCTGAAATTGGATGAACTGGGGCATGATGACCCGACAGTCATCAAAATGCTCCAGGATCTGACCGGGCTGGATCCCCAGACGATCCCCTTGGACGATAAGGCGACCATGAGCCTGTTTACATCTACCGATGCGCTGGGCCTGCAATGTGATATCGGCACACCGGTAGGGACCTATGGGATCCCGGAATTTGGGACGAAGTTTGTGCGGCAGATGCTGGTGGACACCAAGCCTACCACTTTTGCGGAGCTTGTACGGATCTCCGGATTGTCCCATGGAACGGACGTATGGCTTAATAACGCCCAGGATTATATCCGGGCTGGCATCACGACATTGTCCCAGGCGATTTGTACCCGGGACGATATTATGCTGTATTTGATCCATATGGGCGTCGAGGCAGGGCATGCGTTTAAGATCATGGAAAGCGTCCGGAAAGGGAAGGGGCTGAAGCCGGAGGATGAGGCGGCTATGAAAGCCGCGGACGTGCCGGACTGGTATATTGAATCCTGCAAAAAAATTAAATATATGTTCCCGAAAGCCCATGCGGTGGCTTACGTGACCATGGCATTCCGGATCGCGTATTATAAGGTGCATCAGCCTAAGGCATTTTATATTGCCTATTATTCTGTCCGGGCCGACGACTTTGACGCGTCGATTATGGCAAACGGTATGAAAACCGCTCAGGACGCTATGGCGGAGCTTTTACAGAAAAAGAAAAACAATACGATTTCCCCTAAGGAGGAAAACCTGATCCCGATTTTGGAGATTTGTATCGAGATGTACGCCCGGGGCATTGAATTTGTGCCGGTGGATTTATACCGTTCCCACGCGGTGAATTTCCAGGATGTGGAGGAGGGCATATTAGCGCCCTTAAACGCTTTGCCGGGTATGGGCGAAAACGCCGCCCGGAGCATAACTGAGGCCCGGGAGCAGGGCCCCTTTAAAACGGTAGAAGATCTCCGTTTGCGCACGGGGATTACAAAATCCAATATTGAGCTTTTGCAGGCAAACCATTGCTTAGACGGCCTGCCAGATACGGATCAGGTGTCGTTGTTTGATCTGTAAGGAGAAATGTGCCATGGAGTATCGGTTATTACAAAAGAGAATTGCGGCGGCCATGCATTGCGGACTTTCAGCTCCGACAGGGGGTTAAAGCTATATATTTCTGTCCATCCTGCTGCAGAGACTAAGCCTTTGATCAGGCCCAGGGCCTGCGTGGAGACGGTGGAATACAGCCGGCGCCATGCGGAGCGGAAGACCTGGGCCTGCCAGCTGAAATGCCCGCTGCTGTAGGGGAAGCGGAGAAGGGACAGGAGGGGAAACGATGAAAACAATCATCATTTACGCGTCCGCCCATCAATACCCAAAAAGTCGCGGAAGCCATGGCGGCCTGTCTGTCGGCAGAGCTAGCGGATATTATGAAAACAAAGGATATTGATCTATCGGGATCAGCTGCCGGGACTACTAAAGGAGAATCCGGAAAGAAGCGGCGCGTAAGGGCGCTGTTTGCATAGGCATTCAGTGCAGGGGATACGATACCTTCAGCGTTTTCAGGAAAATCGGCGGGATTGCAAAGGGACGCCACAACGACCAGGATTTGCGGACGGCCCAGGATTTTGCCTGCGGCCTGCGGAAGGAATATAATACCCCGGTCTTGACAAATGGGCCGGGATATACTATAATATGTTAAAAGGGGAGCTCGTGACCGGGCTGAGAGGAAGTCAGCAGCTTCGACCCTAAAACCTGATTTGGGTAATGCCAACGTAGGGATGCTTGCAGGACGCCTATGTTGGGCGTCATTTTTATTGGAATTTTGGTACATAGTATAGAAAGGAGCGGGGGTATGAAACAGTACAGCACCCAGATGGAGGCGGCAAAAAAAGGGATTCTGACGCCGCAAATGCAGACCGTAGCCAAAAAGGAGGCTATGCCTCCGGAAAAGCTTATGCAGCTGGTAGGCTGCGGCCAGGTGGCGATTCCTGCGAATAAAAACCATTCATCTCTGTCCGCCGAGGGCATCGGCACGGGGCTGAAAACAAAGATCAATGTGAATCTGGGTATTTCTGGGGACTGCAATAACTACGATGTAGAGATGCAGAAGGTGGATATGGCTATCCGCTTTGGCGCGGAAGCCATTATGGATCTGAGCAATTACGGGAAGACCAATGTATTCCGGCGGGAACTGATCAAAAAATCGCCGGCAATGATTGGCACAGTCCCCATGTATGACGCCATCGGCTATTTGGAAAAGGATCTTCTGGAAATTACGGCGGCGGATTTCCTCCGGGTAATCCGAGCTCATGCGGAGGAGGGCGTGGACTTCATGACGATCCATGCCGGGATCAACCGCCGGACGGTGGAGGCCTTTCGCAGGGAGGGCCGGAAAATGAATATCGTATCCCGGGGCGGCTCGCTGCTGTTTGCCTGGATGGCTATGACCGGTAATGAAAACCCGTTTTTTGAGCATTATGACGAGGTTTTGGACATCCTTCGGGAGTATGATGTAACCATCAGCTTAGGGGACGCCCTGCGCCCAGGCTGTATTGACGACAGCACGGACGCGGGCCAGATCGCTGAGCTGATCGAGCTGGGGTATTTAACAGAGCGGGCCTGGGCCCGGGATGTGCAGGTCATGATCGAGGGACCGGGACACATGGCCATGAACGAGATCGCGGCCAATATGGCCCTGGAGAAGCGTATCTGCCACAACGCGCCCTTTTATGTGCTGGGGCCGCTGGTTACGGATATTGCGCCGGGGTACGACCATATTACCTCGGCCATCGGCGGCGCCATC
>CBCTZG010000056.1:0-17714 GCA_965151315.1 uncultured Clostridia bacterium | reverse complement strand
GTAGGGCTATGCCCGAAAATGAAATACCCCCCGTTATACGGGGGGATATTTATTAACAAAATTTCAGGAAAACAATTTATATTCTGAAAAAACAGGTCACGGCATGGGCTCTGTGGGTTCATTAGTCTGATACCGGGGATCGCAGGTGAGGTTAACGCCCAGCCGGCGAAAGACCTTTTCATCTACCGCAGATAAAATTACAGAGGAGTGCACCTCCAGGCCCCGGAGCCGGTTGAGCTGCTCTAAGGCAAGCTCTGCCGTGGGGTCGGTAGCCGCGCAGATCGACAGGGCGATCAGGGCTTCATCCGTGTGCAGGCGGGGATTTCGGTTCCCGAGATGATCCACCTTTAAATGCTGGATTGGTTCGATGATCACGGGAGAAATCAGATGGACAGCATCATCGATCCCGGCCAGGGTCTTCAGCGCGTTTAATAAAAGCGCAGCGGAAGCGCCTAAAAGGTCTGAGTTTTTCCCGGTAACAATGGAGCCGTCGGCAAGCTGCATCGCCGCCGCCGGCGCGCCGGTCAGGGCCGCCTTTTGCAGGGCGGGCGCGATCACCGGCCGGTCATGGACGGTAATTTCCGCCTTACTCATGAGGATTTCCAGTTTACAGACGACATCCTCGCTGATCAAGCCCTTGCGCTGGTCACAAAGGGCGATGTAATACCGGCGCAGGATCTCCTGCTGGGAGGCCTTGCGGACAACAGCATCGTCAATAATACAGTTTCCAGCCATATTGACCCCCATATCTGTAGGGGATTTATAGGGGCATGTACCGCTGATCCGCTCCAGCATAGCCCGCAGGACCGGAAAAATTTCCACATCCCGATTATAGTTGACGGTTGTTTCCCCATAGGCCTCCAGGTGGAAAGGGTCAATCATATTTACGTCGTTTAAATCGGCGGTGGCAGCCTCGTAGGCCAGGTTTACCGGATGCTGGAGCGGCAGGTTCCAAATGGGGAAGGTTTCAAATTTGGCGTAGCCGGCCTTGAGCCCGCGCTTATGCTCGTGATAAAGCTGGGAAAGGCAGGTGGCCATTTTGCCGCTGCCCGGCCCTGGGGCCGTGACGACAACCAGCTCCCGGCTGGTTTCGATATATTCATTTTTTCCGTACCCATCATCGCTGACGATTTTAGCTACGTCTGAAGGATAACCGTCGATGGAATAATGCCGGTAGACCTTTACCCCCAGGGACTCCAGCCGGTGCTGGAAGGCCTCTGCTGTGGGCTGGCCCTGGAACTGTGTCATAACCACGCTGCCCACATACAGGCCGATGTTGCGGAAACAGTCGATCAGCCGCAGGACGTCCGTATCGTAGGTAATGCCCAAATCGCCCCGGAGCTTATTTTTTTCAATGTCCGCCGCGTTGATGGCAATGACGATCTCCACCCGGTCTTTCAGCTGCAGAAGCATCCGGAGCTTGCTGTCCGGCTGGAAGCCTGGCAGGACCCGGGCGGCGTGATAATCGTCGAAAAGCTTGCCGCCAAATTCCAAATACAGCTTGCCGCCAAATTGGGAGATCCGCTCCCGAATATGTTCAGACTGCATCCGCAGGTACCGGTCGTTATCAAAGCCAATTACAGACATTGCGATTCCTCTCCTTGTGACAAAATTCTCTATTTTTTATTATACATGAAAATCCTACCGGTTGCAAGGGGCGCCGGGAAATAATTGCCGGAATTTTTACAAAATCCAACGGCGATTACTGGACTAAATTTGTACATGTTCATAGAAAATTTACGATTTTTTAGGAAAAGCCAAGCCGTATCTGTTGACACTCCATGTCGGAAAGTGATATAATTATTTAATAGTATGGCTAAAAATAGGTTATTCTAAGATATAGCAGCGAATTTGGAAAGGAACGTGTTAGATGAAACGGGCAAGAGGAAGAAAATCCCCAGGACAGCAGAAGGCTGTCCATGATAATAGCGGGACATCCCCTAAAAAAAGAAAGAAGCTGAATAAGCTCGCCGTATTTGGAATTTCATTTGCGGCAATTATTGCAATGTCGTTTGCGGTTCTGGGTTTTTCCAGTTTATTCGACAAGCCCGAGGAACCGGAGGGCGATTATGTGCAGCCGGTAGAAAAGGCGACAGGAAAGGTGAACGCACTAGTGCTGGGTGTGGACAAGCAGGGGCTTTTAACAGATACCATGATCGTGGTTTCTTATAATACGGATGCAAATACGGTCAAGCTGCTGTCAATTCCGCGGGATACACGGATGTACGTGGGTACCCATTACCAGAAGATCAATGCGGCATATGCGGTGGCGCATAACCGGGGAGAAGATGGGGCCCAGGGCTCTATCGAGGCCGTGACCCGTTTGACGGGGATCCCCATCAACTATTATGTGAAATTTAGTACCACTGCGCTGAAAGATTTGGTAGACGCCCTTGGCGGCGTAGAATTTTATGTCCCCCAGGACATGAAATACGACGACCCTGTCCAGGATCTGCATATTGATCTGCAGGAGGGCATGCAAACCTTGGATGGCGACAAGGCAGAGCAGCTGGTACGGTTCCGCAGCTACCGGGACGGGGATATTGACCGGGTGAAAATGCAGCAGCAGTTTTTGACTGCCATCATTGAGCAGAAGCTGAACGCTGGGATCATTGCAAAAATTCCGGAGCTGTTTGCGGCTGTGCAGAAGAATATTGAAACCAACGCGGGATTGGCGGAGATCATGACATACGCGCCGAACCTGCTGGAGCTGAAGCCGGAGAACATTACCATGTTCCAGGTGCCGGGCGGCTTTAACGATACAGACTATGGCGCTTCTTACTGGATCCCGGATATGGCGGCGCTCAGGCAGATCGTAGAAGATGAGTTTGGCTATGACGCTTCTATGATTACGACCGGCAAGCCGGGGACTGTGGAAAGCGGCAGCGGAACGCGGGCTACCGCAACGGCAAAGCCGGCTGAAAAAACAGAGAAACCAGAAAAAACAACGGATACAGAAAAAACAAATGCGCCTAAAAAGACGCAAAAGCCTACACAAAAAGCGACCCAGAAGCCGTCGAATAAAACGGACACGCCTAAAAAGACAGCAGAGCCGACGAAAAAGCCGGTTATCACAGAAGAACCGGCGGAAACGAAAAAGCCAGTCAGCACGGAAAAGCCGGTGGAACGGACAGAAGCGCCCACGAAGGCACCGGAAAAAACCAAGGAACCTGATAAGACACCGCAGAAGCCAACGGCAAATCCGACCCGGGAGCCGGAAGAATAACAAAAAAATGGAGGCTGGATGTGAAACGAGCAAGACAGAGTGGGGGGCGGCCGAGAAAGGTATCCTCCAAGCGGCCTGTCCAAAAGCAAGCCAAGACAAAGAAGAAAAAGAAATCGTTAGTCCGTCGGATTTTCAAGGGTGTGGGAATCACGCTTGTATCCTTGATCGTGATTGTAGCGGTACTGCTGGGCTTCGGATTCGTCAGCGAGGATGACGCGTTTATCCCAGTGGACCACGAAAGCGGCAAGATCAACCTGCTCCTGCTGGGCGTAGATCAGGAGGGGTTGCGGACAGACGCGATTATGGTGGCGTCTTACGATTTTGACAACGGGCACGTGAATCTGCTGTCGATCCCCAGAGATACCAAGGTCTATGTCACAGACCGGAAGGTGTACCGGAAGATCAACGAGGTACACGGTATGCACGACGCGGCGGGAGAGATGTTGGGCCCGGAGGCTTCGGCGGAAGTGGTGACCCAGGTAACAGGTATCCCGATTAACTATTATTTGGAGTTTAGTTTTTCCGCCATTGATAACTTTATGAATATTTTAGGCCCGGTGGAATTCAATGTGCCGGACGTAGAAGGCAACGGCCAGGGCATGAACTACGACGACCCTGCCCAGGATCTGCATATCCATCTAAAGCCTGGCTTGCAGGAGCTTTCCGGCAACCAGGTGCAGCAGTTTTTGCGGTACCGGAAAAGCAATGACAACACCCAGGATGGCAGTGATCTGTCCCGTGTAGAGCGGCAGCAGGAATTTGTGAAGGCTGTGATTGACCAAAAGGTAAATATTGGGCTTTTGATGAAAATGCCTGAAATTTTCCGGCAGATGAAAAAGGAATTGAAAACGAACCTGTCCTTTGGCGACGTGGCAAAATATGTACGCTATTTGAAGGATCTGCGCAGTGAGAATGTGTCTACATTCCAGCTGCCGGGCGAGGATCAGTACATCAACGGCGGCTGGTATCATGTACTGGACGAGGAAGCGGCAAAGACGCTGATCGAACAGGAATTTGGCTATGACGCTTCTAATATTACCACGGATGTGTCCCTGTCGGCGATCCGGCAGAATACTGCCGGGAAAGCGACGCAAAAGCCGGCATCTACCGAGAAGCCGGAAGCAACTAAAACACCCACGCAAAAGCCGGCCGCGACCAAAAAACCTACGGAAAAGACGCCCACGCCGACTAAAAAACCAGTAAAAACACAAGAGCCGGAGGAAGAGGAGGAACCCACGCGGCGGCCTACAGAAGAACCAACAGAGGCGCCGACGAAGAAGCCTGCAGAAAAGCCGACAAAGGCCCCAACGGAAGCGCCGGCAGAGGATACTGAGCCGGAAGATGAAGACGAGGTAATTTCTTTGGATTAAAATCGAAAAAATGCTTGCTATTTTGGAAGAAGTATGATATAATACAAAAAGTTTGGAATGAGGAGCAGTTGAAAGAGTGGGTATATACCCACTCTTTCGTATTGTTATTAAAAAATACCAGGAAAGGGATGTTTATGGCAAAAGAGATCATTAAAACCGCATATTCCGTTGGCGACGCGGTGGCGCGGGCCCAGGGTGTGGATCTGATCCACGCAGAGTACAAAAAGGAAGCGGGCGAATGGTATCTGCGGCTTTATATCGACAGGCCCGGCGGCGTGGGGATTGACCAGTGCGAGGCGTTTTCCCGGGCGTTTGGGGAAGAATTGGATAAAATAGACCCCATTGCGGAGCCGTATTGCCTGGAAGTATCCTCGCCCGGTGTGGAGCGGCAGCTAAAAACAGACCGGGAATTTTCATACTATATTGGCCGGCAGGTGGCGGTAAAGCTGTACCAGGCGGTAAATGGAAAAAAAGAATTCCATGGGATCTTAGCCGGTTATCAAGATGGAAAAGCATTGATCCAGGACGGCGGGGACGCCCTTTGGGTAGATCCAAAGGGAGCTGTATATATTCGGTTATATTTTACATTTTGATGTGGAGAAAGGAATGGTTGAAAAAATGAATGAGGAATTGTTGAATGCGCTGGATGACCTGTGTAAGGAAAAAGGGATAGACCGGGACATCATTCTGGACGCATTAGAGGCGGCGCTGATCGCGGCGTATAAACGGAATTTTCAGTCCGCCCAGAATGTAGAGGTCATAATGGACAGAACAACGGGATCTGTCAAGGTCATGGCAAAAAAAGAGGTTGTGGAGGAAGTGACGGACGAGGATTCCCAGGAGCAGATCTCCTTGGCGGACGCCCGGAAGATCAGCGGCCAGTATCAAATTGGGGATGAGGTTTCCATAGAGGTCACGCCGAAAAGCTTCGGCCGGATCGCGGCCATGACGGCTAAGCAGGTGGTTACCCAGCGGATCCGGGAAGCGGAGCGGGGAATCCTGTACAGCGAGTATACAGAAAAAGAAAACGACATTGTTTCCGGAAAGGTACAGCGGATTGAACGGGGTACAGTGTTTGTAGATATTGGAAAGATTGAGGCGATCCTGCCGGTTAACGAGCAGCCGGAAGGGGAGACATACCAGCTGCAGCAGTGGATTAAATGCTATGTCAGTGAAGTACGCAACGGGACGAAGGGGATGCAGATCATCCTGTCCCGGACGCATCCCGGCCTGGTGAAACGGCTGTTCATGCAGGAGGTGCCGGAAATCGCGGACGGCTTGGTGGAAATCAAAAGCATTTCCCGGGAAGCTGGTTCCCGGACGAAGATCGCCGTATATTCCCAGGATCCCAATGTAGACCCCCAGGGCGCGTGTATTGGGCCAAAGGGGCTGCGGGTGCAGCGGATCGGGGAAGAGCTGCGGGATGAAAAGATTGATATTATCAAATGGAGCGAGGATCCGGCGGAGTTTATTGCCGCCAGCCTGAGCCCCTCCAAGGTTTTATCGGTAGAACTGGACGCGGAGGAAAAATCGGCTCAGGTCACCGTGCCGGAATATCAGCTTTCCCTGGCCATCGGCAAGGCGGGGCAGAACGTGCGCCTAGCCGCGCGGCTGACAGGCTGGAAAATTGATATTACAGCTGCGGAGGAATAAAAATTATCGTTTTATGAGGGATTTTCATGGCAAAACATGTACCGCTGCGAATGTGCGTAGGCTGCCGGCAGATGCGGCCTAAGCAGGATCTAATCAAAATCGTAAAACAAGACGGCGCTTTCGCGATTGATCAACGGCAGAAATTGTTCGGCCGGGGGGCGTATTTGTGTAAAAACAAGGCCTGCGTGGCCGCGGCCCAAAAAAGGCGAGCGCTGGAACGGAGCTTCCAGGGGCCGGTAGCCAAGGCGTTTTACGAGGAAATCGGGGGGCTTTGCGATGGATAAGGTGTTGGGCATGCTGGGCATGGCCAAGCGGGCCGGTAAGGTCATCAGCGGGAGCTTTTTGTGTGAAAAGGCGGTCCGGAATCAACAATCCGCACTGATCTTGGTTGCAACGGATATGTCGGAAAACGCCAAGCAGGACATGATCCGTTTGTGCGGGCACCATGGCGTTCAATATATAGAATACGCGGATAAAGAAGCGCTGGGCAGAAGCGTGGGCGCTGGCGAGCGGGCGGTGATCTCCGTAAACGACAGGAATTTTGCAGACGCCGTTTTGGCAAAATACGCAAAAGCTGAGTAGGAAGGGATAGGTGAAAATATGGCTGGATCAAAGATTAAAGTAAGCGATATTGCGAAGGATTTGAAGGTGACGGGCAAGGACATTATGGAACGGATGGCCGCCCATGGGGTAGAGCTGAAAAGCACCCAGGCCTTAGATGAGGAACAGCTGGGCCTGATTTTCGATATATATACCCAAATGTATGACATTGGCGATACGGTTTTGGAAAAGCCGGCGCCCAAGCCGAAACAGGAGGAACAGCCAGCGGCGGAGGAGCAAAAGGAGCCGGTGCCTGCGGCTGAACCGGAAAAAACGGAGCCCCCCAAAAAGGCTCAGGAGGCTGAAAAGCAGCAGCCCCAGGCGGCGGAAAAAGCAGAAGACGCGCCGGCCCCGAAGAAGCCTGCGCAGAAAAAGGCGCAGGAGCAGCCTAAGCAGTTGAAGAAAAAACGGCAGGAGCAGAAAATCGAGCTGTTGGATATTGAAGAGCAGGGCGCTGAAGCGATTAAAATCGAAACAGACAAGGCTGTACGGTACGTGGATACTAGAACCTCCACCGTAGAGCTGGAAACCATCGAGACCCGGGAACGGCTGGAGGACATGGTTCCCGAGCGGCAGGTGGCGGCGAAGAATAAAAAGCGGAAAAAGAATAAGAATAAGGAACGGGCAGCCGCGGCGGAGGCAAAGCAGGAGGCACCGAAGGAAGAAAAGAAGCGGGCGCCGAAGACCATTGAAATCCCGGAAATGATTACAGTGGGAGAGCTTGCGCAGAAGCTGGGCAAGCCTGCGGCGGAAATTGTGAAAAAGCTGATGATGCTGGGTGTAATGGCGACAATTACCCAGTCCATCGACTTTGATACCGCGCTGCTGATCGCCGATGATTTCGGCATTGAAATCAAGAAAGAAATCGTCCTGACCAAGGAGGATATTCTGTTTACAGAAGAGGAGGACCGTCCGGAGGATCTGCAGCCCCGGCCGCCGGTGGTGGTGGTTATGGGCCATGTTGACCACGGCAAAACCTCCCTTTTGGACGCTATCCGGGACACTTCTGTGATTTCTACAGAGGCCGGCGGAATCACCCAGCATATCGGCGCATACAGTGTGCGCTTGAATGACCGGGACATCACATTTTTAGATACGCCGGGCCATGAAGCGTTTACCACCATGCGGGCCCGGGGCGCGCAGGTTACGGACGTGGCGATCTTAGTAGTCGCGGCGGACGATGGGATTATGCCCCAGACCATCGAGGCCATTAACCATGCTAAGGCAGCTGGGGTGACTATTGTAGTGGCAATTAACAAGATCGATAAGGAAGGGGCCAACCCGGAGCGGGTAAAGCAAATGCTGGTAGAGCATGAGCTTGTGCCGGAAGAATGGGGCGGCGACACAGTCTGCGTAGAAATTTCCGCAAAGAAGCGGATCAATATTGACGGCCTGCTGGAAATGGTCCTGCTGATTGCGGACATGAAGGAACTGAAGGCGAATCCCAACAAGGCGGCAAAGGGGACGGTTATCGAAGCACAGATCGACAAGGGCCGGGGCCCTGTGGCTACCGTCCTCGTTCAGGAGGGAACTTTAAAGGTAGGCGATGTGGTAATTGCCGGAACGGCTGTAGGCCATGTCCGGGCGATGGTCAACGACAAAGGCCGCCGGGTCAAGACTGCCGGCCCATCTATGCCTGTAGAGGTTTTGGGCCTTTCCGAGGCACCCTCCGGCGGGGATACCTTCCGGGTTGTTTCCGACGAGAAGCTAGCCCGGGAAGTGGCTGAGGCCAGACGCCAGGAGCAGAAGGAAACCCGATTCAATTCAGCGGTAAAGGTCTCCTTAGACAACCTGTTTGCCCAGATCGACGAGGGCAATATGAAAGAATTGAACGTGATCATCAAGGCCGACGTCCAAGGGTCGGTAGAAGCCGTACGGCAATCCTTGGAGAAGCTATCCAATGACGAAGTCCGCGTCCGGGCAATTCACGGCGGCGTAGGCGCCATCAACGAATCGGACGTACTTTTGGCCAACGCGTCCAACGCCATCATCGTAGGCTTTAACGTGCGGCCGGATGCCGGCGCCAGCGCCGCGGCAGAGCAGCACCAGGTGGATATCCGGCTATACCGGGTAATTTATCAGGCTATCGAGGAAATTGAGGCCGCGATGAAAGGTATGCTGGATCCTGAATACCGGGAGGTTGTCCTGGGCCACGCTGAGGTGCGCCAGACCTTTAAGGTGTCCGGTGTAGGTACAATCGCAGGGTCTTATGTGACCGACGGGAAAATTACCAGAAACGCCCAGATCCGGCTTGTGCGGGACGGCATTGTAGTCCATGAGGGCCAAATCGACAGCCTGCGGCGGTTTAAGGACGACGTTAAAGAGGTTACAGAGAACTTTGAATGCGGTATCGGCATTCAGAACTTTAACGACGTAAAGGAAGGCGACGTGATCGAGTGCTTCGAGATGGAAGAAATCGAGCGGTAGAATACAGGAAATCAGACGATACAATCGGGAAAGGAAAACCATGGCAAAAGACAGGATACAAAAGATCAATGAGGAAGTCCGTCGGGAGCTATCCGGGGTGATCCGGGAACTGAAAGATGTCCGGATCCCCATGATGACCAGTGTTGTGGCGGTACAGGTCACCAACGACCTGAGTTATGCCAAGACCTATGTCAGCGTCATGGGGGACGAGGAAACCCAAAAAAAGGCCCTGGCGGGCCTGAAAAGCGCGGCGGGGTTCATCCGCCGGGAAATCGGGCATAGGCTGAACCTGCGCCATACGCCGGAATTTATCTTCCTGCTGGATCATTCCATCGAGCATGGCGCGCATATCAACCAGATGCTTCATGATATTAACCGGGAATAGGGATCCCGAAGAGAAAGGCGGCGCAAAACGTGTTTGAACAGGCTATCGAAAAAATCCAGGCTGTGAAAACTATCGCCATCCTGGCTCATATATCCGAAGACGCCGACGCAGCCGGAAGCTCCTTTGCGCTGGCGGAAGTGCTTCGGGGGATGGGAAAGGAAGCGGTGTGCTATTTCAGCGATACGCTGGAGGCGCGGCTGCGGTTTATGGACGGGGAATACACAGTGTATACCGGGCAGGCATTGCCGGCCTATGACCTGTGTATCAGCCTGGATGCAGGCGGCATTGACCGGCTGGGAAGCCGTGCGGCGATTTTTAACCAGGCGGGAAATACGGTCAGCATTGACCATCATTGCGCAAACACGAATTTTGCCCAGGTGAACTGTGTTGTCCCAGATATTTCCTCCACGGGAGAGCTCCTTTGGAGCCTGTTCCAGGAAATGGGTGCGGCGCTGACAAAGCCGGTGGCCGCGGCACTGTATACGGCGATTGCCGGAGATACAGGCTGCTTCAAATATTCTAATGTGACCCCGGATACGCTGCGGATCGCGGCGGCCCTATTGGAGGTCGGGATTCCCCACGCGGAGATCTGCCGCCGGCTGTTTGATACCAATGAGCTTGCCATGCTCCAGTTCAAGGGCTGGGTGATGCAGAATATTAAGAGTTATTTTGGCGGGC
The DNA here is from genome assembly GCA_965151315.1 of uncultured Clostridia bacterium. Lineage (GTDB taxonomy): Bacteria > Bacillota > Clostridia > UBA1381 > UBA1381 > Avimonoglobus. The sequence continues at coordinate 7,375 of CBCTZG010000056.1, read as the reverse complement.
AGCTGCGGCTGGTTGCTGTTGACCAGGCGGATTTTGACCGGTTTGGCGTGGCGGAAAAGGACGCCGGGGATATTGTGGATATTCCCCGTTCTGTTCAGGGCACGGAAATTGCCGTGGCAATCCGGCAGCTTCCGGAGAAAACAAAAATCAGCTTCCGGTCTAACGGCCGGTATAGCGTAAATGAAATCGCGGCGCGGTTCGGCGGCGGGGGGCACATGATGGCGGCGGGCGCTTCCGTTTCGCCGGCGGAACAGGACATCGTAAAACGGATCGTTGCCGCCTGCGGGGAGATTATCCATGATTGAGTACGATCAGGACGCCATTGTCTATCCATATATAACCGGCTACATCCGGGGAGAATTACGGCCCTCTGCTGGCATTTTGGGAGAGCTGGAGGCTTATGCGGCGGAAAAAAGCGTACCGATTGTGCAGCCGGAAACCGCCCAGTTTTTAAGGACACTGGTGTGTATGAAGCGGCCGGTCCGCATTTTAGAGGTGGGCTGCGCTATTGGGTATTCAGCTATTTTAATGGCCGGCGGCCTGGCGCCCGGCGGGACGGTGGCCACTATTGAGTGGAATGAGGAAATGGCGGCCTTGGCCCGGGGAAATATCCAAAAAGCCGGACTGCAGGACAGGATCAATGTGATCCTTGGGGATGCCAAGGAGATTTTGCCTACCCTGACCGGGGAATATGACTTGATTTTTTTAGACGGGCCCAAGGCCCACTACATATACATGCTGAACGACTGCATTCGCCTATTGAAAACCGGCGGCGTGCTGGCGGCGGACAATATCCTGTATAAGGGCATGACGGCTGACGACGGCCATGTGATCCGCCGGAAAATTACCATTGTCAAGCGGCTCCGGCGGTTTGTTTCCGCCCAGATGCAGCGGGAGGAGCTGGTTACCGCTATCCTGCCCCTGGGCGATGGGCTGACAGTGGCGGTCAAGCGGTAACGGCGGACAGAAAAGAGGAAATTTTATGAATCAAAAAAAGCCGGAGCTGTTGGCGCCGGGGGGCAGTCTTGAGAAGTTAAAGACTGCGTTTTTATATGGAGCCGATGCCGTCTATATCGGCGGCGAGGCGTACAGCCTGCGGGCGGCGGCGGAAAATTTTACGATCCCGCAGATGAAGGAAGCGCTGGAATTTGCCCATAGACTGGGGAAAAAAGTGTATTTGACAGCTAATATCCTGCCCCACAATAGGGATGTTCAGGATTTTGCGGATTATATCCAGGAAATCCGTCCCCTGGGGTTTGATGCGGTTTTAGTAGCGGATCCAGGTATGTTTGACCTGCTCCGGGAGCTGGCGCCGGAAATCCCGGTACATATCAGTACCCAGGCGAACAATGTGAATTACCGGTCTGCCCGGTTTTGGCATAGGATGGGGGCTAAGCGGGTAGTACTGGCCCGGGAGCTGTCCTTTGCCGAGATCCGGGAGATCCGGGAACAGACGCCGGCGGATTTAGAGTTGGAAGCCTTCGTCCATGGGGCCATGTGCGTATCCTATTCCGGCCGGTGCCTGCTTTCAAACTATATGGCCGGCCGGGACGCAAACCAGGGCGCCTGCGCCCACCCCTGCCGCTGGAACTACGCCCTGGCAGAGAAAACCCGGCCCGGGGAATATATGGATATTGTGGAAAACCAGCGGGGGACATTCATTTTCAATTCCAAGGACCTGTGTATGATCCGGCATATCCCAGAGCTGGTGGAAAGCGGGATTACCAGCTTTAAGCTGGAGGGCAGGGTGAAAACTGCCTATTATGTGGCCACGGTAGTTAAGGCCTATCGGGAAGAGATTGACCGGTATTTTGCCGATCCAGCAGGGTATACCTTTGATGAAAAGCAGTTCGCGGAGCTGTGCAAGGTCAGCCATCGGCCGTATTCCACCGGGTTTTACCTGGGAAAGCCAACCCAGGCGGATCAGGTGTATACTGACAGCTCCTATATCCGGGATTATGACCTAATCGGCATTGTGTTGGAGTATGATGAGAAAACAAAAATCGCCGCCATAACCCAGCGTAACCGGTTCTTTACCGGGGATGAGATCGAGATTATGCAGCCCGGCAAGCCGTTTTTTACCCAGACAGTGACATATATGGAAAACGAGCACGGAGAGCAGATCAACGTGGCGCCTCATGCGGCCATGCGGATCCGGATGCCGGTGGATCAGCCGGTATGCAAAGACGCTATGCTCCGGAAGAAAAGAGATTCTTGAATTGTGGTTATGTAGCCGCCCGTTGCCGGGCGGTTTTTTTGCTTACCGGCGGGGGGCCGGGATCCTTTGTGCAGGGTTAGCCTCTGCAGCATCTTCTGCGGCAGCAGCAACGGCAGCAGCGGCAGCAATGACAGCAACGATTCCGACAGCCTTCGCTGACAATAGACGTAGTTGTCCGCACAGTTACCGGTGTTATTTGGAAAAGCGTCTGAAAGCCGTCGTTGTCAAAGCGGGTATTCTCAAAGCCAAACGCATTCCCATTTCTGAAGCCGTTATCTGCAAATCCATTTCCATTCCATCCATTCATTCCACAGCACATATAAAGCACCTCCTTCTTTTGTTGATGGGCGTTCCCTGGAAGGACGCCTTAGTACATATTATGTCAACTAAAAGGAAGTGTGCATATTTTTTAAACACCAGTATGCGCTCGGCGGAAGGCGGCCGGCGTCATAGCCTCATAAGCCTTAAACATTTTAATAAAGTAGCTGGCGCTGTTAAAGCCTACATCCCGGGCAATTTTCTCAATTTCCCGACTGGGACTGGAAACCAGCATGGTTTTGGCCGCCTGCAGCCGCAGGTGGAGCAGGAGGGTGAAGGGGCTGATTTGGTATGCGCTTTTGAACAAATGGCAGTAATGGGCTGAACTGACCCCGGTGATCCGGGCCAGATCCTGCAGTTCAATCGTTTCTGAAAAGTGCCGCCGCATATAGTCTACGGAGGGCCTGAGACGTGTGGTCAGCACAGAGCTGCAGCCAGAATCCGCAAGGCTTTTAAAGTCTAGCAGCAGCTGATATAAAAGGACAGAGGCCTGTTGACTCCAGTCCATGTCATGGGGGATGCCCTGCATTTTATGGTGGAGCGCAAATAAGGGACCCAGCGCACCGCTATATACGCCGCCGTCTAGATCCAGCAAAAGCTCCACACCGTTGCCGGCAAAGGTGATCCAGTGGGTTTCCCAGGGCTCTTTTTCCGGATAATATAGGTGTGGTGTGTGGGGCGGATGGTATAGGGCGGTGCCGGCGGGTACAAAAATTTTATGGCCGGCCAGCTCTACCATCCCGGATCCCTGCCGAGTCAAGAGCAGCTGATGGTGTTCAATACCCTGGGGACGGCTGATGGCCTCTTGGGCCTGCTGGACACCGATCGTCGCTATATAAAAGGGGAGCGCCAATTCCTTTGCAGACAAAATTGGAAAAAAATAATCGCCGGCCATAGCTTCCTCCTGACAATAAAATATTTATATCCTATCCTAAAATAATGCTATTGCATTGGTTTATAATTCATGCTAATATAATAATATAATTATATTCGTATGTCAAGTGCGGAAAGGAATGATGAGAAATGTCCGAAGAACGGAAGGACTGGCAGAATATGCAGATAATCCAGCGGGGAAGGACGCCGGCTCGCGCCACATTGATCCCCTACGCCGATCCGGAGACAGCCCGGACAGGCCAGCGGGGGCTTTCCCCCTATTTCCGGCTGCTGAACGGTATGTGGAAATTTCATTACAGCGAGGCGGAGGCACTGGCCCCGGCGGACTTCCAGGCGATCGATTATGACGCCGGGGATTGGGGTGAGATTCCTGTGCCTGGCTGCTGGCAGGCCCACGGCTACGGCTGCAAAAATTATGTAAATACCCGGCAGCCCATGCCGGTAGACCCGCCCCATGTACCCAACGAAAACGCGGCGGGCTGTTACCGGACGTGTTTTTCCCTGCCGGCGGACTGGCAGGGAAAGCAGATCAGCCTGGTATTTGGAGGCGTGTGCAGCGCATTCCATGTTTGGGTGAACGGGCAGGAGATCGGCTTTAGCCAGGGCAGCCATCTGCCGTCAGAATTCGATATTACCAGCGCGGTGCAGCCCGGGGAAAACGTGCTGGCGGTGAAGGTATACCGCTGGTGTTATTCTTCCTATATGGAGACCCAGGATATGTGGAAATTCAATGGGATTTTCCGGGAGGTCTACATAGAGGCCAAAGACCCCTGCGGGATTTTTGATCTGGCAGTTACGACTGTTTTTGATCAGAGATATAAAGATGCGGTGCTGCGGGTTGGCGTGAATATTCCCAAAGCCAGAAAACAGGATACCCTTTGCCTGCGGCTGATGGATGGAGAGAAAATAATTTGGACGGAAAGCCGGCCGGCCCAGGCGGAAATGGAGTTTACGGCGGCGGTAAAATCGCCCCGGAAATGGTCGGCGGAAGCCCCCGAGCTGTATCAGCTGACGGCTGCGTTGTACACGGGAGAAATCATCCGGGAGGCTTACGCGGTTAACGTGGGATTCCGGCAAATTGAAGTCCGGAACGCCATGGTGCTCATCAACGGCAGACAGGTTAAGCTCAAAGGCGTAAACCGCCACGATACCCATCCGGATAAGGGATACGCGGTATCTTATGCCGATATGGCGCGGGATATTATTTTGATGAAGCAGCATAATATTAACACTGTCCGCACCTCCCATTACCCGAATGATCCAAAATGGCTGGATCTGTGTGATCAATACGGACTGTATGTGATTGACGAGGCAGATTTGGAATGCCACGCTTTTGAAAATGTTGGCGACTGGGAGATGATTTCTGATGATCCGGCATGGGAAGAACTGTATGTTGATCGGATAGAGCGGATGGTCCGCCGGGATAAAAACCATCCATCGATTATTATGTGGTCTCTGGGCAATGAATCCGGCTCTGGATGCAATCATCGGACTATGTCTGAATGGGCTAAGGCCTATGACCCTACCCGGCTGATCCATTATGAAGGAGCGGCTGAAGCGGACTATGTAGACGTATTTTCCCGGATGTATGCGGATGTGAAATTCTGCGAGGCGGTGGGGAAGCGCAAGGATGACCCCCGGCCGTTTTTCCAGTGCGAATACTGCCATGCCATGGGCAACGGCCCCGGCGGTCTGCAGGATTATCAGGATCTATTTTATCGGTATGACCGGCTTATAGGCGGCTGTATCTGGGAATGGGCCGATCATGGAATGCGGGAGACTGACCAGCAGGGGAACCAGGTATTCTTATACGGGGGGGATTATGGCGATTGGCTTAATGACAGCAATTTCTGCTGTGACGCCCTGTGTACACCGGATCGGGTGCCCCATACGGGGCTTTTGGAGTTTAAGAAGGTAATCCAGCCCGTCTTAATCAGCGATAAAGCGACGAAAAGCGGTGTGGTGCAAATCACCAACAAATATGATATGATTGGTTTAGATCAGCTTTTGTGCTATTGGTCTCTCCAGAAAAATGGGATTTCCATCCAGAGCGGCGTTTTGGAATTACCGGTAGTAGAACCCCATGGTTCGGCAGATTTGAAAATTCCGTTTGATCGCAAGCTTCTCCAGCAGGGAAACGAATATTTTATCAATCTGCGGTTTCGGCTGAAAATGGATACCCCATGGGCCAAGGCAGGCCATGAGGTAGCCTGGGGCCAGGCGCGGTTACCAGTAAAAACAGCGGTACCAGCAGTGTACACAGGATACGGCGACACACTAACGGTTTGTGAAACACAAACGGCTATTACCGTTTCCGGCGCGGCGTTTAGCCTGCAGCTTGGAAAGATTTCCGGTACGATCGACAACTGGCGGTTCCGAGGTCAGACATTGCTGGCCGCCGGGCCCAAGGCCAATATCTACTGGCCGCCGATAGACAATGACTGGCATTTTGGCGATGGCTTCCAAAAGCAATGGCATGACGCGGGATACGACCACGTGGAGCAGTATACCCGGCAAGTACGGCTGGAGCAGGCCGCTGCGGACCAGGCAGTGATCCGGGTCGAGGCAGTGCTGGCGGCAGCGTCCTTCATGCCTGCCTTTGGGCTGGAGTATCTGTATACCATATATCCGAGCGGTGTAATCACTGTAAAAACCAGGCTTACGCCCCGGGCACCGAAGGTCGGGATGCAGATGCCCCATCTGCCGAAATTCGGCCTGCAGATGTCGCTGGCCGCCGGGATGGAAAATGTGGAATGGTACGGCCGCGGGCCTTGGGATAATTATCAGGATAAGCAGGAAAGCGCATTGGTCAGCCGTTATGCCGCGCGGGTGGACGATTTGTTCGAAAACCATATCCGGCCCCAGGAAAATGGGAACCGGGGCGGCGTGCGCTGGGTGAGCCTGACAGACATTAATGGCTGGGGGCTGTATATTGCCGGCAGGGAGTATATCAATTTCAATGCCCGGCATTATACCGACGCCAATATGATTGCGGCGCGGCACACCAACGAGCTGAATTGGATTCCGGAAACCGTGCTTTCAATCGACCATCAGGTATCTGGGGTGGGCACTGGGAGCTGCGGGCCGGACACCCTGGAAAAATACCGGGTGCAGCCCAAAGAGATGGAATTTACCGTACAGCTGGTGCCGTTTCATCAGGCAGAGATCTCGGCGGACGGGATCTATGCGCAGACACTGAAAAACCAATAAAACAAAAAAATCCGGGCAAATCGTCCGGATTTTTATGTAGATTCGTAAAAAATCGGAACGGAGAAAATTCGCTTCCGATATGGCTTTCATGTACGAAATAGATGCCGCTTGCGCCGAAGGCGTACACGTGATGGTGGCGCAGCAGAGACGTTATGCTCGCATTTACAAGGGAATAGCCGCAGCAAGCGTGACTTTCGAAAAAGGGGCAGCAATAAAAATATGAAAAATGCCCACGCAAAAGCGTGGGCATTTTGAATGCAGCAAAGTTGCTGCGGCGTGGAGGCACCACCCGGATTTGAACCGGGGCATAAAGGTTTTGCAGACCTCTGCCTTACCACTTGGCTATGGTGCCGTATTATAAACAAAAGACGCCTGTCAATGACCAAAAAGCGTCTTTTGTTTCCTGGAGCGGAAGACGAGATTCGAACTCGCGACGTTCACCTTGGCAAGGTGACGCTCTACCACTGAGCCACTCCCGCAAATATGGTGCCTTCGGGTGGAATCGAACCGCCGACACAGGGATTTTCAGTCCCTTGCTCTACCGACTGAGCTACAAAGGCATCTTGCTTTTTAAAAAAAGCTGGCGATCCGGATGGGGTTCGAACCCACGACCTCTAGCGTGACAGGCTAGCGTTCTAACCAGCTGAACTACCGGACCAAATAGACCGTCAAAACCGGAATTGGTGGGAGTTACAGGGCTCGAACCTGTGACATCCTGCTTGTAAGGCAGACGCT